>NZ_CAAGSW010000004.1:0-300000 GCF_900774055.1 Methanococcoides sp. AM1
AATACAAAATTGTGAACTTGGAAAAAAGAGGTCCAGTAGATCATTCAGAAGTTTATTCATTATTAAATCGTTCATCAATTGCTGGAATAACAAATACCAGTACAAAATCCAAATCATGCACAATTGTAGTTTTGGATTCTGAAACTCAAAAACTGGTTGCAAATACAACGAGTGATCTAAATGGTCAATTCATAATTCCCGATCTCCCTAATGGACAATACACTCTAATTGCAGTCAATGAAACTCCAATGGGAACTTCAATAATTCCATATAACAAGGAGCTTAATCTGGAAATTAATAATTCTGATGAATACAAAATTGTGAACTTGGAAAAAAGAGGTCCAGTAGATCATTCAGAAGTTTATTCATTATTAAATCGTTCATCAATTGCTGGAATAACAAATACCAGTACAAAATCCAAATCATGCACAATTGTTCTGCTTAAAGAAAAGGGACAAATCTCTCTACCGATTGCTAATTTCTCAATCAATACAACATACGGTGACTGCCCCTTAGATGTTCAATTCAACGATCTCTCAGAAAACGCAACCTCGTGGTACTGGGATTTCGGTGACAACTTCACTTCTACAGAACAAAATCCTGTACACACATATAACAGTGTTGGATTCTTCAATGTAAAACTTACTGCGACCAACCCTAAAGGAAGTGACATTGAAAGGAAGATCAGCCTGATCACAAGCAATTTGCCAGAGGAAAACAAGACCAAAAACGTCCTTTTCCTTGTTCTTGGCGCTGAAGAGACCTACATGACAAAGCAGGCTGTTAAAGATATGGCCATGGAAGACTATGTCGATGTTTATGGCAGCTATCGTGAAAATAGAGTGGAGATCTTCTACACACCATTTAATGATAGCATCGACATGAGCAAGTATGACGTTGTTTTCATCAGCTGGAAAGGAGGCATGAGTTTCCTGGGTGCAAACCTCAAACCACAGGTTCAGGAAATGATCAGTGAAACAAATCCGGGAACCTTTGTGTATGACCACAATTATGACCTTGAAGAGTTCAGCAACATAAATTATGTGAATCATACAGAACATCCATATCTTGAAGATTACTGGATGGAACAGTATGACAACAATATCGTTCGCCTGATCACCTACCTTTCAGTGGTTGACCTTTCAGAGCCCTTCACAAATTATACAGGACCTATCAAGATAGAAGAACCATCAATAACCCCAACCACTGGGATCGTCCACCCGGATGCAGGATACGAAATATTCGAAGACCTGGATTCTTACCTGGAGTGGTACTCTGATGATGACGGAAAACATCATGTATACAATCCTGACAACTACACCGTTGGCGTAACGTTCTTTGAAGGCCATGACGGCGACCTGTGTGACGGTGTTACCGAAGCACTTATCGAAGAGCTGGAATCAAGAGGCATCAACGTAATACCTGCATTCCGCCCCAGTGTAATTTATGACATGGATGATGCTGAATCGTATTTCAAAGCTGACAATGAATGGAAGGTCAATGCATTCATTGATGTGGGAATGGGCGTATCAAGCATGTCCTCTTACGTATGGCAGACTGAAGCTCTTCAGGAGATGGAAGTCCCTGTGATCAATGGTATCCAGTATCAGGGTACTATCAAGGAATGGGAAGAATCCGTCAGCGGACAAGATGGAAGATTCCAGTATCAGATTCCTATCATGGAGATTGGTGGTGAGATCGAATCCATTGTCATAGGAGGAAAAGAATATAATGAGGAAATGGATGCCTGGACCTTCCAACCAATAGATTATCAGATGAAATGGATGGTAGACCGTACGGTTCGCTGGATGGATCTGCAGCACATTAAAAACGAAGACAAAAGAGTTGCCATAATCTACTATAACCACGGCAAACAGGGTGCTTTAGTAGCTGCAAATCTTGATGTTGCACCAAGTATACCTAATCTTCTAAGTGCAATGAACGAATCAGGTTACGATCTGGATGGAATGAACCTCAATAGATCTGAATTCCTTGAACTTGTGCTCCAGCAGGGCAGGAATATCGGAGTTTGGGCTCCTGGTGAACTTGAATACATGGTAGAGAACTATGAAGTGGAACTTCTGCCTGTGGAAACATATCAGGAATGGTTCGATGAACTTGAACCTGCTGCACGCCAGAGTGTAATTGATACATGGGGCGAAGCTCCGGGTCAGGGAATGGTCTATGAAAATGAATCCGGCCAGTACTTTGTGTTCCCGAAGATCGAAGTTGGAAATGTGCTCATTGCACCACAACCCCCACGAGGCCTTACAATAAATGATACAATGCTGTATCACGACCAATCAGTTCCACCATCACACAACTACATTGCTTTCTACCTGTGGCTGAACAAGGAACAGGCTGAAGGAGGTTTCGATACTGATGCTGTCGTACATTTCGGAAGACACGGTACACAGGAATGGCTGGACGGTAAAGGAGTTGGGCTCTCTGTCAAAGAATGCTGGCCAGCTCTCCTGATACAGGATATGCCTGTTGTTTACCTCTATGATGTCGGAGGTATCGGAGAAGGCATAACCGCAAAGAGAAGAGGTAATGCAGTGATGATAGACCATCTTACTGCACCTATAGTCAATTCAGGACTTTACGGAAACTTAACTCAGCTTCATGATGCAATGCATAATTATGAAGAAGGTGAAGGTTCTTCTAAACAGACATATAAAAACTCCATAATTAACTACTACGAAGATCTTAATTTTGAGCAGGATCTGGATGTTTCACCCGAAGAACTTTCCGCAATGGATAACGACACATTTGACAATTTCATTCTCTATGGTCCGGTACACGACTATCTGCACGAGATATCATCTTCATATATGCCTTATGGTCTTCACATACTTGGCGAAGATATGAGCGATGAAGGTCTCGTTGCAATGGTCAAATCAATGCTTGGAAACGACTTCAGGGAACATGTCAATGCAACAGGCCTCTGCGAAGATCCTGATGAATTGAGTCCTGCACACTCTCCAAATGCTCTTGATGCTTTGCTTGAAGATGTTGTGGTGAATGGAAACAATTCAATGGATGTTGTTATTGATGTTTTCAACATTGACTATTCATCCGGTCAGTATTATTCAAATGTAACATCAAATGACTCCGGAGCTTACGACATCAAATTTGTAAAAGATGGTAAATACACAGTCTATGCATTCAAAGAAGTTGCAGATGGATGGTTAACCGGAAGTGAATACATCACTGCTGAAGGCGGAAAAGCTATACCTGACATCAATATAAACCTTTCAAAGAACGGAACGGGCACTACCAATCAGGAGCTTGAATACGTACTCGACCTTATGGAAGCAAATCCACAGGTAGAAGTATCTGGTTCTGTTGAAATTTTCGGACGAGCTCAATATTCAGCTATGAGTTCCCTATATGCCAAAAATACGACTAAACTGCTTCTCCAACAAGATGGAAAAATAATTGACATGCAACAGTCAGATTCAACAGGAAACTACACATTCACAGGAGTTTGTGACGGTGAATATGACATTACGGCACTGTATTATAGTGAAGGCAGAGATAACTGGTATCTTACAACCGAAAATATTGAAATAAATTCAACTGAATCTTCCAAGGCTAACCTTGACCTTGTTATGTATAAGGACAATGATGCGGGAGTTATTGTCAATTCCCTTCTTGGAGAAGTTTCGGGTATCTGCCAGGATCAAACTCAAATTGCTGAACCAGATTGCACTGTTGTAATAATCAGGCGTCTCACTGATGAACAGCTAACTGTTGTCAACGACCTCTATAGTGCAATAGACTATTCTAATGCATTAAAAGCATCTACACAAGCCGAACTTGACAGTATGATCAATGCCCTTGACGGAAAGTACATCCCGCCAGCATTGGGTGATGATCCTACAAGAAGCCCTGATGAAGTACTGCCTACAGGAAAGAACTTCTTCGCATTTAACCCGAACATTGTTCCAACAAAGGAATCCTGGGAAATGGGTAAGGAGCTCGTTGATCAATTCCTGGAAGAATGGAAGGCAAATCATGATGGAGAGTATCCTGAAAAGGTCGGATTTGTAATGTGGTCTTCCGAATCCATGAGGCATAAGGGTGTCATGGAAGCTGAAATAATGTACCTGCTGGGTGTGGAACCAGACTATAGCTCATCCGGTAAAGTGGAGGGAGTCAAACTCATTCCAGAAGCGGAACTAGGCAGGCCAAGGATCGATGTAGTTGTCACTACGACAGGTGTCTATCGTGACAACTGGAAATGGCAGATCCAGCTTATGGACAGGGCAGTAAGACTTGCAGCAGAAGCAGAAAGCACCACATATGACAACTACGTAAAGGAGCATTCAGACACTATCTATGATGCTCTTATAGCCACAGGAAGTTACACTTCATCCGATGCCAGAGATCTTTCAAAATGCAGGATATTTGGTCCGGACGATGGAAGCTGGGGTATCGGTGGCCTGACCAATGCAGTTGATGCAAGTGGTAGTTGGACCGAGGAAGAGAAACTTGCAAACCTTTACATCAACTCTATGAGTTACGCCTACGGTGACAATATATGGGCTTTCAAGGACACAGAAGTATTCAAGAATGCACTTGCAGATACCGAAGCTGTGTTGTTCAGCAGAAGCGGCAATTCCGGCCGTGGAAGTAGCAGTGTGATCTTTGACCATACCTATGAGTTCTTCGGAGGTTTCGGAATGGCAGTCAGGAATGTCTCCGGCGATACTCCGGAAATGTTCATTGTGAACCTGAAGGATCCAAACCAGGCAATGACAGAAACACTTGGTGCTTTCCTTGCAAGGGATCTGCGTTCTACATACTGGAACCCTACATGGATCGAAGGCATGATGCAACACGGATATGTTGGTGCAAGCGAATTAGATCGGATGCTGGAAGACTTCTGGGGACTTAACGTAATGCTTCCGGATGAGGTTACCGCCGACATGTGGAACGAAATGTATACCGTCTACATGGAAGACAAATACGGCCTTGGACTTGATGATTGGTTCGAAGCTGAAAACCCGTGGGCAGAGCAATCAATGCAAGCAAGGATGATCGAGGCCATACGTAAAGGATACTGGGATGCATCTGATGAGGTACTTCAAAGCCTTGTGAGTGAATATGCAGAATCCATGGTCAGAAATGGTGTTACATGCTGTCATCATACTTGTGGAAATATTATGTTCGATGATTATGTACAGGGTATAATGTCTGTACCAGGTGTTGTTTCACAGGAAACCATCGACAAATATAATGAATTGATGCAGGACGCAACACATCGTTATCCTGAAACGAGTTCCCACAAGAGCAGTTCGAACACACCTTCTGCAAACATAGTCAATAGCACAAGCACAAGCAATGATGCAGCCGGTTATGGAACTGCTACAGAACAGGCATCTGCAGTGGATGACAACTATGTGGAAGGATACGAGATGAAAAAGGAATCAAGCTCTGAAGAGAACGCCTCCTCGAGTGGTTTCTCAGGATCTGATGTGATCGCTACTGCAGTTGTTCTTGTTGCTGTAGGAACTATCATATATGGATTCCGCAGGCAAAGACTCTAAAGGATAAGTGGCATCCTTAAATGGATGCCTGTTTCTTTTTTATTTTTTATTTTTAATAGCTTAATTATTCATTCATCCATTAAGCAAAGATTATTTCCAACCCATCCTTCAGATATGGATACATCGCATCAGTGTAACCATGTGCTGTGCCATCAACTGTTCCGAATGACTTTGGTTCTTCTGCTTTTTCGAATGTACTCATAGCTGCATCGTAAGGAATGATCGTGTCGTTGAGCGAGTGTATCATCACAAAAGGACGTGGAGATATGCCACCAACATAGTTGTCAGGGTCAATGGATACGTAAAGATCATAAGCTGCCTGATCAATTACCTCTTCCCGGTCGAGAGAATCAGATCCATATCCGCTTGTACTTATGCCTATAACACCGGAGATGGACTCATCGATTGACGTTGCAATGATAGCAAACCTTCCACCATTGCTAGAACCAAGCATTGCTATCTTCGAGTCATCGACCCTCGCCTGATCACGTAGCACATCTGAAGCCATCAGTGCATCATATACCATAAGGAATTCTACAGGTTCAGCACCGTTCCTGAAGAGCATTATATCATTTTCCACATTCACTGAACCAAGATTTCGCTGGTCTATGACGATTGATGCATAGCCCATATCGGCCAGCAGCACAGAAAGGCCATGTTCGTCCTCTTTAGTAACTCCCGCACCAGGTAATATGATAACGCCAGGAACTGTATTGCTATCATTATTGCCTGTTTTGGGAATGGTCAGAAGGGAATTCACTTCCGTTTCCCTGCTTGTGTAAGAAATGGTCTTTACAACATAACCAGAGTTGGAATTATCAAGATTGATGACGGAATATTCAAGTTCTTCACGCTCAGGATATGACAACAAGCCATCATCTGTCATTGTCCATTGATCTTCCTGACCACTATAGAAGAGACCATAAAAACCTGCGAGTAGAAGTGAAACACCGATAAGAAGTACAACGTTGTTGTGACGTTTTAGAAAAGTTTGCTTTGGTTCGATCTTAGCCATAGCTAGATAAATGGTAGTACAATAAAAAAAAGGTTTTCCGTGCCAGAGCTGACACGGATAGGATAAATAGATTTATTTCTTTGGTGGCCAGTTCTGTTCCATCCAGCCAGGAAGTCTTCCTGAATCTGCCGGACCGATCATAACAGCGGCACCAGTTTCGTCTTCCACATCACCCTGAAGACGTGCTGCAAGTCCCGGAAGTACAATGACATTGTTATTGAGCTTCTCCTTCATGTCGAAGCCTGCATCTTCCAGTCCCTTCTTGATCTTTGCAGCTGTGAGCTGACCGCCTGCTACAGCAGCTTCCACACCAATACCATCGGTGTCGATAGCTGTAAGGTAGCAGTCAATGCCATTGGATGACAGATCGCTCTCTACAGTGTAGTACGTCAGTGCGAAGTTGGTTGTGACAAGCATAGGTGAATCTGCTGTTGGTGAACCTACCTCATAGACTGCCGGATCTACTGTGACCGGCTTACGTGGGTCGGTGTAGATGGTGTCACGAATGTGAACTTCTGGAAGCTGTGCGTATCCCTCGATACTGTGGAGTATCATGATATCGCCGTACTTGACAGTGAACACTGATGCAACCACGGTTTCCCAGTAGGATGCGCTGACATCGTCATCGTGTGCCATCCATGCTGTAAGAGGTACTGCCATGATTGGGAATGCAATGTCACGATCACCATTGATGCCTGCCCTTCTGATTTTCAGGAAGTTCTGGAAGGTTGTTCTCAGTCCCTTGCCTGTTGGGAAGGTTCCCGGATCGAGGACAACATCCTCAATACCATTCTCTGAGAATGTCTTAGCCAGTGATTTGAGCATATCAAGGTCATTTGGTGCGAACACTGTCACAGGAACATTGTATTCCTGTGCAAGAGCTGCAACATCCTGCCAGTTGTCCTTGTTAGCTGCGTAAAGGAGCGGTCTTTTCTCTGCTGCCACCTCAAGTCCTGCCTTGAGGACTTCAGGGTTGAATGAACAGAGGACCATTGGGAAGTCAGTGGTTTCCATTACTTTCTTTACTGCTGCTGCGAACTTTGCAGGATCGTCTGAAATGCTGCGCACTGCGATCATGTCAAGTGTCAGGAAATCTCCTACATAGAATTTCTTGAAGTCCTGGATCTTGTTGACTCTTTCAACAAGGTCCTTCTCATCCATAGTGTCCCAGACATCGTATGCAAATGCGGTCTTGTTGAAGAATGTAAGTTTATGGCGGTGCAATACATCATCGCCACCAATGCTTACTGCCTTTTCACCGACACCGATCACAACTTCCCTGATCTCAGGTGCAAGAAGTGCTTCCAGCTCAGCATACTTCTTCTTGTACTTTCCCTCATTTACAAGAGGTGTACAATCAGTAGCTTTCAATGACCTGTCAATAAGGTGGGATGCAAATGCCATACAGGATGTTTCGCCACACTCACCACAGTTGGTGCCCGGAAGGAATTTATAAGCTTCAAGAGGGCTGTTAATTTTCATTTTTCACACCTCCGCTCCGATCCAGTTGGAAATGTCGATCTCATCTGCCTCAATGGAACCATAGAGTGTCTGTGTGATCTCCTTGAGTACCTGTACAGATGTTGGATGCATCATCATGAACATATCGTTTCCTGCAAGTGAGAGTGTAAGACCTGTGACGATCTCCCAGATAGGACCTCTGTACTCACGTGGACCCCAGTCGGAATCCTGGCTGAGTGGAGATTCCTTCATCCATGACTCACGGGCACCCCATGCATTGGTAGTACCGGAAGACATTGGGAATGTCAGTTCTTCATCACCCATAAGACCTGCAAGCCTTATACGTTCCATGTTAGTGTAAGCATAGTCCAGACCGTAACCAAGAGCTGCGGTTGTCGGGTCCATTACGATGCTGTCCCTTGGGACACCACACTGCTTCATGAGCTTCCTGTTGAGTTCCTTCTGTGCGTTGATCTCAAGCTGTGTCCATGAAAGTACTGCATGGCCGTGGTCTGTTGCAGCCTTTGCAACCCTTTCGTAATCAAGGTTGAGACTTGCAGATGCCAGAAGTACACGTTCGCCTTCTGCGACCTCAGCTGCCTTTTCGAGAACCTCAGGGTCCTTCTGTGGGTTACCTGAACCACCGATGACAATAGGTACGTCAACTGCCTGGAGGACATCCTCTACGACCTTTGCTGCTTCCCTTGCAGGTGTATCGTTGATGAGAGGATCTGTTGAGATAAGGTGTATGGTAACCATATCTGCATTGAAGTCACGTACGACCTTCTTTGCCCATTCCGCAGGATCGTTCATGACATCTTCATAGTTGCCTTTGACAGATTTTGCCATTCCGATAGGCATATCGAAGACATCCATTGTAACGTAGTTGCGGTGTGGCATTTCAGCATCGAAGTAATATGGAAGTGCATTCTCGCCACCCAGAGTTACAGTGCTCTTCCTTGAGCCACCATCTGCTGATGTGGCACCAAGGGTCACTTCCTGGATAGGAGTTGCCCATTCGCTCATCTTAGAAACATCGAACTTTGCAGGAATGAGATCCTGTATCCTGGACTGTCCGGCTACAGGTGCCTGTGGAAGTCCGCCCATGGATGCAGCAAAAAGCTGGTCAACAGGGTATCCCAACATCCTTGCGATGTTTGCGACATGTAATGAGATCTGTGCTGCTTCATGACCAAGTGCATAGGCCATAGCAGGATTAAGACCTCCGCCTCCACTGATATCAAGCTCGATGTCTCCCTCGATGGTCACTCCTTCAAGTGACTCGACATCAAGATCTTTTAGAATATCAGTAAGACCTGATAATTTCATCTTATTTGACATATGAATTCCACCATTTGCTTAAATGAAGTAATGAAAGTTCTTATAAACCAAGTTTCTCCGCGATCTTTCCAACCTCTTGTACAGCAACAGACTCGTCAGGAAGATCGAAAAGGGGCAGCCCTTTAAGGTCTCTTTCTGCGATCATGCTGTCCATCGGAACAGTTCCGATGAGTTCGAGATCAAGATCTGTTGCAGTTTTCTTGATTTCTTCCTTATTGGCATCTGTGACCTTGTTCGCAACAACATAGATATTCTTTATGTTGGTCTCAAGCTCCTCGGTAAGTTCCCTGATGCGCTCGGCGGTCCTCAGACCACGTCTTGAGCCATCGGTAACCACGATGAGATCATCAACATCACGGATGATCTTACGACTGAAATGCTCAAGTCCGGCTTCCGTATCAAGAATAACAACATCATAGTTCTTTACGACCTTGTCCATGATACCACGAAGCAGGTTATTGACATAACAATAGCAACCGGAGCCTTCAGGACGACCCATTACGATAAGGTCGTACTTGGGCATCTCCTCAAGGATCTCATAGATCTTTGATTCGAAGATGGATTCCTTGTTAATGTCAGGAGGGAAGTTGTCCCTTTCATCCTGCATGAACTGCTTCATATCACCGACTGTCTTGACAGTCTCGCAACCAAGGGTCTCCGGAAGATTTGTATCCGGGTCAGCGTCGATAGCGAGGACAAGCTTATCAGTTCTTGTAAGATGGCGGATGAGAAGACTGGTTATTGCAGTCTTCCCTGTTCCACCCTTACCTGTTATTGCAATTACTTTTGTCACAGAAGGCCTCGTTTACTCCTTTTTCTGGATTATCACTTTGTCTATGCTGACCTTTGCGTTCTTGAGAATGATCTTAACGCCGCCGGTTCCGGATGAAGGTGGCATCATCATTGGCATACCCTGCATTGGCATTGCTGCCTGCATCATTGCCGGTGCTGCAAATGTTGCTTCTTCCTCTACCTCTTCTTCTGCTTCAGGTTCTTCCTCTGCTTCCCATCTCTCGACTATTGGATGGTTCTTGTCAGTAAGGAAGCTCCTAAGTGAATCAAGGTCCGGAGCATCTTCTTCGGTTGCAACCTTATCAGCGATCTCAGAAGGTATGTCAGAAAGCACCCGGTCTTTCAGGTGTTTTGGCATCCATACGACACGGTCCCATCCGCCATCAGCCTGGATGAACTTTGGTGACCTGAAGTAATTTATCCCGATACCAAGGAAACCAGAAACCTGCTTTCCACCACCAGTCTGACCTGCCATTGTAGAGAATGGAAGACCGTTTGGTGCAGTGCCTGCATAATCCCTGTCTACCCAGCCTATACCATCGACCTCAGGTATGTAGAAACCTACTACCTCAAAGCAGCCACATGATGTGTGTGGATATTCAAAGAAAGAGTGAAGTTTGATACGATCATATTCACCGCTTGAAAGTGATTTTGCGATATCGTTAACACCGGAGAATTCACCGGATTCAGCATCGACAACATCGCCTTTAGGAATAGCGAACTGTGGACCTTCAGGGTCGACCTTTGCTGCTGCACGACCATCGAACCAGTTGATAGCACCACAAAGAGAGATCCTGTCTGGTGTGATAACACAAACATTGGATGGGGCAAATGACTGACAGAGACTGCATCCATAGAATGTGTCTACGTCCTCATCATGCAGGTCACGTGTTCTGTCATCTCTTGACTTGTAGATAGCCTTTACGTTGTCCATCTCTTTCTCGATCTCTGCAAGATCTGTCACATAGACAGCTTCGACCTTCTCTATGAATGGAAGTTCATTCTTGAAGAGCATCATAACAGCCTGTGCTATTGGCTCAAATGATGTCAAGCCCTTAGCCACAGCATCCTTGCTTACACGTATCCATACATCATAACGCTGGTTCAAGTGCATTAAACCCTGGATGTAGTTCTGGAAATCGTGGTTCCTACGTTCGACGATAGACTCAAGGTCTTCTTCCACAAGTTCTCCTGCGATCTTGTAGATCATTGCGAATGGATGTCTTGATCCCTCTTCCATTTCTGAAAGATCAGGACCGATAAGTGTGAACTTACCATCCTCTACTTCATCCATAGGTGTAGCTCTTACAAGCTCGTAACCTTTTGATTTCGGTCCTGAGAGTTCGACGTGCATGCCGTCCTTTCTAATTCTTTCCCCTTCGAACATAGGGGATATCTCAAAGGGGAATTCCTCTGCCATATTTTGTCCTCCGTAATGGTAATCTAATGTTTGTAATCTGATTTATGTGATTTTGTCGGGTATTAGAGATTCTCTATCAATTCGTCCAGTGCTTCAACGTGTATCTCCGGAGTTATGTTACCAAAAGACATAGTAGCATTCTGGAGATAATGTCTGTCAATGGAGATGGTCTTGAGCTTAGAGAAGCTCTTCAGACCTGAGTATACCTGATTGATATAGTACTTGAAATGTCCCAGTGAAATTATTGTGTCATACTGGCCTTTGCCGTCAAGGCCGGTCCAGTTAGGATCACAAAGATATGTTGCAAGAGCATGGACGTTGATGTATTTTGCATCTACACCTGCATCCACAAAACCCTTGATAGAATGGCCGGTAGCAGCTACCGGCATATCAGCTTTCTTTGCGATCTCAATGGCACGTTTCAACAACTCTTCGTCTTTAAGGATCTGAGATCCTACAACGAACAGAGGGCGCTTTGCCTTTGATATCAACTTTCCTGCAACATTTGGCTGGACCGCTTTTGAGGTCTTGCAGCCATATGAGCAGTGCATCTGCGTGTTCTTAATTACGTCGACCATGATTAAGCCTCCTTGCAAAGTCTCTTGAGGTTAGTCGGCTGAGCTGAAACATCGGACTTCATTGCTGGTCCTGAAAGGATCTTCTTCCTCTTCCAGTCGATCTCCCAACCATGTTCTTCTTCCAGTATCTTAAGCAGTTTTTCACGTTTTGCAAGCGGAAGATCAGTTTCTGTCCTGACAAACTTGTACCAGTCTTCGGGCATGATACCAAGATATTTCTGGCTAAGTTCAATGTAATGTGTCAGCTTGATCATCCTACCCATGTTGTTATCACTTGGGCGGATACAGCTCTTTGCAAGCATTGGCATCATTTCCTCAACTGTCTCTGCAGTAGTAAGCAGATATTCAGGAGCTGCCGGGATCTTCATCTCGCTTCCATTTCTTGCATCGTAGACGCTCCACTTCTCTTCCTCATAAGGCTTTGCAATTAGTGCCCTGCGGTACTTTGAACCATGAGGACCGAGGATTACCGGGATACCAAGCCTTGAGCAGCCTGTTCCAATGGAAGCTGCCTTCTGGGAGTATGCACCCCATGCAACACCAACAGCACCAACACGGTTGAGTGTGTAGTCTGCGATCTCTTCGTAGTTACCTGAGATATTCTTCTGTGCAAAGATAGCTGCGACCTTGATCACTGCTCCTGTGATATGTGAGTTGGAAACACATGAACCTACGTTCATCAGGCCACCACTCCTAAACCTTGAAGGATATTTTTCATAGAGTGTCTGACCATCTGCGTCCTTGTACATACCAAGGTCCATTGCAGAACAACCGGAAACAACAACAATATAGTTCCTTCTGAGCATCTCATCTGCAACTGTATAAAGGTCCTTTGTACCATCAGGGTAGTTAGAACAACCGACCAGTGCAACAATACCAGGCGTTGTACCAAGAACAAGGTTGACACCTTCTTCCCTGATCTCCGGATCACTGATAGGTCCTCTGCCGGCACGAACCTTTCCAACTTCCTCACTGATCAAACGCTGTGAGGATTTCTCGATAACGTTAACGATATCGATATCCTTTGGACATGCGTATTCACAGCGGCCACATGCGACACACTTGTCATGGATCCACTCGAACTTTGTGAAGTCACCCTCTTTTCCGAGTTTCATTGCTTCGCTTATTGGCAGGTTGTCAGGACATGCGATCTCACAGGCAAGACAGTGAACACATTTGTCGACCTGATCCTTGAGCTCTTCCTCTGTTGGAAGTGCCTTGATGCCTTTCTGTTCCCTTATCTCGGACATCATCATAGTAAGCCGAGGTGCAAGCTCTCCGAGCTTCTCATAATCGAATATAAGTGCACCTTTTTCCTTACCGGTAGTAAGGTCTTCAATGATGTCTTCAATTTCATCATTTGAACGGTCCTTAAGTCCGTACATTACCTTGTCATTAGTTGTAATAACAGGTATCATAAGCTTACTTGCCTCTTCAAGGACATCGGCACGGATACACTGTTCATCGACAATGATAACATCAGGAATTCCAGACCTGATCGTCTTAAGCTCTTTTGCAAGAGTACCAACGATCTTTGCTCGTGGTGGTGTTCTATCACCTGCCTTGTAACGTGTCATATCAAGTGCAGTACAACACAGACCTCCAAGCTCGATCTTATCGTTAAGACCATTGTCTTCCATGTAATCAATGATATCAGTGATCGCCGCAACATTGTGTCCGATAACGATCAGTGTAGGCTTTGAAGAATCAAGGCATCCCATCCCGATATCAGCAAGAGGCGGTTCGTCATCTGCCTTAGGGAAATCAAGACAGGATATCTGTGCGATATCTGAGATCTCCATACCAACATGATCAAGCATACCGCCATGAAGGGCCTTTGATTCGAAATCAATTGCTGCTCCTTCCTGACCCATGTGAACAGCTGCAAGCAACTGGGTAAGCTGTTCCTCAACATAGCTGAGAACACTATCCAGATCTCCAAGTGTTTTTGGCTGGACACCTGTGACAAGCTGGACATTTGGAGCAATAATATTAGTAGCACCAACATCAAGAGGGAAATCCTTACCATGCAGGTCGATCAGGTGGTGAAGAAGATGTCTTCCGTGCCCTGAGTGTGCTGCTGCTCCTGTAATAACACGAAGCATGAACTCACGTGCATTATGACCCTCAAGATTGATACCACATGCTCCTTCTTTGTTACCGCTAAGATCACATGGTCCAAAAGTACAGTAACAACACTGGTCACACATTGGAGTATAGACCGGATTGTACCTGTCCAGAATATT
This sequence comes from Methanococcoides sp. AM1, assembly GCF_900774055.1. Classification (NCBI taxonomy): domain Archaea; kingdom Methanobacteriati; phylum Methanobacteriota; class Methanomicrobia; order Methanosarcinales; family Methanosarcinaceae; genus Methanococcoides; species Methanococcoides sp. AM1. The sequence goes on from NZ_CAAGSW010000004.1 coordinate 14,409, forward strand.
GTGATCCCAATCTCTTAGTGATGAGACTCCGGGCTTAACTGTAGGCCCCATCTCAGCATCAATACTTTCAGCTTCCTTTTCAATAGCACCTACAATGTTGTTGATGGTGATCTGAACATTTTCAAGGTTGTCGATAGAAAAGCTACCTGTAGTTAGCTCACTCATATGTTTTCTCTCCTCCTGGATTGAACATTTCATAGTTAGAGGGGTATATAGATAATTTCCCCGTGGGTGTTACGAATTGTATAAAACGTAATAACTGACGTATAGTCTTTTGAATGTGGATTTAGTATGCGCATCTCATATATAAACGCTTTGGCTATTTATCATGATTATACTAGACAATTCTTTTGTGAGTTTACACCGTTACAAACTACAAAAACGATATGTACATCCATTAAATTTTAAAAAATGCACACACATTATCAAATAATAAGGTATGTAGCCGGGTACCTTTAGAAATCATTTTATTTGATAGCAGATATTGACATATTAGATCAAGACAATACTAATTATGATCGGGAGGATACTTTGGATAATAAATGCTGGATATGTGGCAAACAGGAACCTATGATGTTTACCTGTCGCCATTGTGGCAAAACGTTCTGCTCAGACCACAGACTTCCTGAAAGACATGCCTGCGAGGGGCTTGATCGCAGTGCAGGATATTCTTCCGGCACATCAGGAACATCAGGGGACTATAAAAGAAGCACCACCGGAGGTCAGGCATACGGATCGGAAATTGATGACGCTATAAAGAACATGATGAAGGATGCAGCCAAAAATGCTGCAAAAGGAGCTGCCACAGGCGCAGTTCACAAAACAAGGTCATCAATATCGACAAGTCCTTCAATGGCAATTATATTTATCTGCATCATTTCATTCTTCCTTCAACTTATACCAGGCTATACGGAATTGTTCCAGCTTGTCCCGAGCACAATGTTCGCAAGACCATGGACAATGGTCACACATATGTTCCTGCATGGCAGTTTCGGACATATATTCTTTAATATGCTGGTACTATTCTTCTTTGGAAGAGAACTGGAAAAACGTATAGGAAAAGACATGTTCCTGTATGTGTACTTCATTTCAGGTGTTGTGGCCGCCCTTGGGTATGCACTTACCACCAGTGTCAGCTACTATCCGATGGTCGGAGCCAGCGGTGCCATCATGGGAGTTTTCGCGACACTTACCATATTAGCCCCGGATATGCAGGTATATGTATACTTCATACCTATGAAGATAAAATATGCACTCTTACTCTTTGTACTGCTTGACTTTGCACTAATAGGAGCTCCTGATATGATCGCCCATACCGCTCATCTTAGTGGTGTCCTGATAGGACTGTACATGGGACTTCGGATCAAAAATACCAGAAAACAACGCAGAAGAGCAGAGTATGACCCTCGAAGGTGGTGAATCTGAAAACTGATAGCCGCCACCTTTCAAGATACCGGCCAAGACCTGAAGAAGGGGAAGAGATCCCCATACAATTTATTGAAATGGAAGAAAAGATCGCGGGATGGTCGCCTGAGCTTAAAAAAACCATCTACCTTACTGCACCATGCAATTATGATCCTGACAAGCTTAAACGTGTGCGTGAGGTCTTTCTTCTTAAAGTATATAATTGGTTTCTTGATGGAATAAGTGTAATAGAACTATCGCACACAGAACGCATCCAGTTCGAAGATGTGATGAATGATTTTCTGCTCTACGGAGGAGAATTGCGTTATACAAGAAAAAAGCAGGGTAAAAAAGCCATCAACCATTTCAGGCTTGAAGACCGGCCTGTTGAAGTACGTGCAAAGAGAAGTTTTCTTGGGGAAATGTTGTAAACCTTCATTATAGAGTCGAATAGTATCTTTTAAAGCCTCCATACAGGTTAATAAACAATAAGCTTTATCCGTTAAGTTGGCATTAAAGATACATCAAATTTCTATTATTTATTATTCATGATCTCTTAAGAGGTGCTATTTATGGAAAATGATCCATTCAAGGAAATTCAGAGACAGATCGAGGGACTTAAGCATCAGCTACAGGAAAAAGATGAAATGATCATGGACCTTGATGGTCAGATCACTGAGTTGACAGCTTACATTAATACGCTTCATGAAAGGTTTACAGATCTTTCTCTGGAGATGGGGGAACTATTTGCTTCCAATCCTTCCAAAAAGCGTGGGACATACGCAAGGGACTCAATTGTGTATCACGCGGAATCTGAAGAAACAAAATAATACCTTTCAATTCTTTTTTTCAACCAAATACATTTAATTCTACATAGTTAATGCTTTAAGGCAGCCAGCTTATAGTTCAACTATGAGTTCCATGAAGCTGCCGGATCACAAGACCAAGATAGTATGCACCATCGGACCTGCATCTTCTTCGGAAGAAATGCTACGTAAGCTTATACTGAACGGGATGAACGTTGCGAGGATCAACTTTTCCCATGGCGACTTTGAAAGCCATGGAAAGGTCATCCGTACGATCAAAAAACTACGTCAGGAGCTGGATGTTGTTGTTTCTATTATGGCCGATCTCCCAGGTCCGAAGATCCGTGTAGGTCAGCTTCAGGATGAGCCCCTAACCCTGCAGAAAGGGGATAAAGTAAAACTGACCACTGATAAGATAGTAGGTTCAGGCAATCTGATACCTGTTGATTTTGATAAGCTTCCTTACTGTATTGCAAAGACCTCAAACGTTTATTTAAATGATGGTTTCATCCAGATGAAATGTAGTGGTGTCTGCAACAATGAAGCTGAATGTGAGGTCGTTGTCGGGGGTCTGCTTTCTTCTCATAAAGGCGTAAACCTGCCCGAAACCGACCTTTTACTTGACCCTGTTACAGAAAGGGACCTTGATATCGTGGATTTTGCATTGGGTGAGGGAGTCAATTGTTTTAGCGTATCATTCATTGAGCGGGGTTCAGATATACAGAAGGTAAGGTACCATGCTGAGAAACAGGGTCATTCTGTTTTCCTTGTAGCAAAGATAGAGAGAAGTCAGACCCTGAAGAACATTGATGGCATACTGGATATGACCGACGGTCTGATGGTTGCACGTGGCGATCTTGGGGTAGAAATACCTATAGAGGAAGTTCCGATCGTCCAGAAGGAGCTGATCCATAAAGCAAATCTTCGCGGGATCCCGGTGATAACTGCAACTCATATGCTTGAGTCAATGACCGAAAATATCAGGCCAACACGCGCAGAAGCGACCGATGTGGCAAATGCTATCCTTGACGGAACCGACGCTGTAATGTTATCCGGTGAAACAGCGGTTGGAAAATATCCGGTAGAGACCGTTAGTACAATGGTCAATATTGCAAAGAAGACCGAAACGTGGCGTACAAGGAAAGGCTTTGGTCTTGACCTTATCAGAAAAGGTATCGATGAGACCACTATGAACATCAGTGATGTTATTTCACTTCAGGTACATGAAGCGATCAACAGGCTTCCTATAAAGTATGTTGTAATACCCACATATTCCGGTGGCACTCCAAGACGCATCTCAAGATTCAAGCCAGATGAATGGATAATTGCAATGAGCCACCTCGACCTGACCTGTGAACAACTAGCCTATTCGTATGGCGTATATCCTATCAAAGTAATGGATGGGTCTGAAGGCCTTGAAGAGAAGATCAACAATACAATGAGATCAAAGGACATAGGAAAATCCGGCGATATGATCGTCCTGACCCAGGGTCATGAAGGCGGTACGAATCTTCTGAAGATCATCCAACTGACTGAATGATTGGCTGGACAGCTTACCAACTAACTAGCTAACTAACTGAATGACTGGATAATCGTAAATTATCCCGTCATTATAAGCCGTTAGTTATTCAAATTTAAAGTATGCTCTGCAAAAGCAGTAGTGAGATGTCCTGCATATCGATCTCTACATTTTTTTCATGGCACACATTTTCCAGATGATGGTAACAGAAAGGACAGTAGGACACAGTACCATCAGGTGCATCTTTGAAATGTTCAATGGTAAGCATTGCAACCTTTGATGAAATTTCCGGGAAATTTGGTTTCACACCGGCAGGACCGCCACAGCAGGCAGTTTTCCTGTCGAACATTTCCCTGACCTCAACCCCCATTGAGGAAAGGATCTTCCTGGGGATATCGGACATTTCCATGATAGCACAGGCATCCCTTACAGATACAGTCTTGTTCAGATTCTTTGGAGTAAGTTTCCCCTCATCAATGAGCTGATCGAAAAGTGAAAGTGAATATATCACTTCAAATTCGGGTTCACGGAAGAGCTTAGGATATTCTTCCTTAAGTACCGTATAGCATCCCGGACATGAAGCAATGACCTTTTTTATTCCGAGGGATTCGAGATATTCAACATACTCTTTTGCATATTCCTTAGCTTCTTCAAGATGACCATTGTCTATCAGGAAAAGACCACAGCATTTCTCTTCCGGAATTGCTCTTGGTACTATTCCTCCTGCATTGAGTAGCTTAATAGTGGAGCGTGCAATATCCTGATGTGCAAATGCTATCCAGCAGCCTGCCATGTAGGCTACATCCGAGCTATCTTCAAGCCCAAGATCATTCGTGGCCCAGGAGTTTCGAACTGAAGCATCTTTCCTTCCCGGGCTTCCTGACTCGAGAATGTTCCTGCATATCTGTGTGGTTCTGGCAGGTTCCTTTCCCTGTTTTACCAGTAGATCCCTTTCTCTCTGGATAATATCGGTGATAGGAATATTCATGGGACAGACATCATCACAGGCACCGCAGCGGGTTGAAAGATAAATATCATTAATTTCTTCCTGATCAAGCTCATCCCCATCGAGCAGCTTCTGGAGAAGCATTATCTTCGATCTTGGCGTATACTTGTTGTCTGTAACTTTTGAAATATGGCAGACATCATAACACTTTCCACAATCGATACAATAATCCACAGCAAGCAGGTCTTCATCCATTTTATTGCTCCTTCGTTCTTCCGATGCCATCATATATCTTCTGATACATCAAGCCTTGTATGGAATCACTGCTCATCTTTATATTTATTATTATTTTCATCAGCGTCCTCACGATCAGGTTCCATGTCACTCCCTTCCTGACCCTTATAGCAGCTGCATTCATATTTGGAATACTCAATGGAATGACCGAATGGCTGGTACAGTATGTAACCGGGGGTGCCGGTCGTATCTTCTCCCTCCTGGGGATCCCCATCTATTGCGGAGCAGTGATAGCCCAGATCCTGAGACATGGTCATTTCATTGAGAAGATCGTGGACGATGTGAGGCGAACCATCAAAGCTCCTGATATGGCTGCAGGAATTGTAGGTTACCTTCTTTCCATTCCACTCATGTGCTGTCTTACTGCATATGTGGTGATGCTTCCGCTTATTGAACAGATGGAGAAGGAACATTCATCAAATGGAAGACTTTTCTACATGGCAGCTTTCGGAAGTGTGCTTTCATTCGTACTCATCTTACCATTGCCTGTTGTTTACAGCATGAGCACAACCTTTGGAGTCCCGGGATCTGAGAGTTTCGGCATTAATCTCATAACTGTTCCTCTTTCCCTGTTCCTGCTCAGTATCGGTTATGTTGTCTCGAAAAGACTTAGCAAAGGCCAACAGCACCCGGTTCCGGAATTAGAAGGACTTGTAGAGCCGGTTATGCTTTCCCTGCCTCGCTGGAAGGTCTGGCTGCCCATAGCACTGCCTGTTGTACTGATAACCATCGGTTATCTGTTCTCCCCGCTTTCAGCAATTAGTGATGTGAACATTGCTCTTGTTATCTCCGTGTTCGCTTCACTTCTGCTGGTAAGCGAAGGGCCTCGCAGGCTCGCACTTGAGAAAGGGACAAAGAATGCAGGTATCATACTCTTCGACCTTTGCGGTGCAGGGGCCCTTGGTTTCGTAATATCCGCAAGCAGTTTCCCGGATGAGGTATTTGCCCTGATATCAGGTATTCTTCCGGTAGTAGTAATTCCGTTCGTACTTGCAGTCCTTATACAGACGGCTCAGGGTTCCCGTGTGGTGACAGCAGTCATTACGGCAACCATTCTCGCCGGTACAGACATTGTTGCTTCTATACCAACAATTCCTCTCATACTGATGATCTCAGCTGGCACACTGATCGTTTCATACGTCAGCGATCCTTATTTCTGGCTGATACAGCGCTCCACAGGAGATTCAATACCCACTGTCGTTCGCAGGTTCACGCTTCCTCTTGCTGGTGCAGGAGTTCTGATCTTCTGCTGTGCCATGGTGTTTTTCATGCTTGGGTAAAACTTGTAGGAAAAAGCAGGATAATCCTAAAATCCTATCATGCCAAACTATAATGTATGCTTTCGGACAGGATAGTAGTTACCAAAGGTGATATTGTAGAACTGAATGTTGATGCAATCATTAATGCTGCCAACAATTCCCTTTTGGGAGGTGGCGGAGTGGATGGTGCCATACATTCAGCAGCAGGTCCTGAGCTTCTTGAAGAATGCAAAAGACTGAAAGGCTGTCCCACGGGAGAAGCAAAGATCACCTCCGGTTATGATCTTCCTGCAAAATGGGTAATACATACCGTTGGTCCGATCTGGAGGGGAGGAACTTACGGGGAAGATGAGATGCTGGCTCGCTGTTATCGTAATAGCCTGAAAGTAGCGGTAAGGAATGGTGTGAGGACGATAGCCTTTCCTTCAATAAGCACAGGTGCATATGGTTTTCCTGTAGAAAGAGCTTCTAGGATAGCAGTAAATGAGATCGCTGGTTTTCTTGGGAAGAACAGCTCTATAGAGAAAGTTCTGATAATTTGTTTTAATGACAGAGCATTTGATAGCTATTCACGTGCTCTTGAGGAATAGATGGCATAAGGGGATGCGATCTACATTCATCTCTTCATTACAGTCTGTTGTAATAAGGGGCCGATTGATGTGATTTATTTAATCCTTATCCCATATTGCCAGAATTCCGCCAACTGTAAGTGAAGCTCCGGGATTGATCCACCATATCCAGAAGAATAGGCCAAATCCTATTATGCCGGATACAAGCATCAATTTTCCTCCTTTTTTCATATCAGTTCTAGCAATATTCCCTCCTGCAATTCCTACCAATCCCACTATCAATGAAATCAGCCCAAAAAATATCATTGCCAGCAAAGAATCAGTCAGTGCGAATATTGTGTCGTAGAATATGACCAATGATGTTATCACTCCTAATGATCCTCCCAAGAAGCCTAAAGCGGTTTCAACTTTTATGCTCATGATATTTCCTTCCTGTTATCTTTCATTGCCATGATCCCCCCGGCAGTGAGCAGTATTCCTGGTATGATCCACCAAAAAGTGAAGAATAAAAAGAATCCGAGTATGCCGGATATCAGCATTAATTTGCCACCTTTTTTCATGTCTGATTTAGCAATAATTCCTCCGGCAATTCCCACCAAACCTACTATCAGTGTAACTATTCCAAAAACCACCATAAATCCGAAGTCCTCTGGAGACGCATATGTTATGGAACCTCCGCCTGGCCAGATACCAGCCAGCACGATATAAAAGATGAAGGCTGACGCAAGGACTCCCAGAGAACCCCCGATAACTCCCAATGCTGTTTCAACTTTTGTGTTCATGAAAAATCCCCACCGGCATCTTTCATTGCCAGAATCCCACCAGCAGTAAGTAATATTCCCGGTATGATCCACAATGCAAAGAGCAGGAAGAAACCAAATATACCTGATGCCAGCATTAATTTAGCACCTTTCTTTTTGTCCGTTCTAGCAACAACTGATCCGGCAATTCCTATCATGCCCAATGCCAGTGCTATGAGGCCAATGCCCAGGATTATAAAGACTTCCATAGGAGCTGGAGGGTATTCTAAAATTCTACTGCCGAATCCTAAATTGAAAGCTGCAAACAAAAATAAGCATGCTGAAGCGGCAACTCCAAAAAATCCGCCAACGGTTCCTAATATTGTTGCAGCTTCTTTGCTCATGATATTTCGCCCCTGTTGTCCTGAATTCTTACCAGATAGTAATACAATATCGCACCTATGAAATTCAGGAAAATTAAGGCAGCCGACCAGATCAATTTGTCATACTCTCCTTTGCCGGGGAAACTATCTGTCCCTCTTCGCAGACAGTCAGCCAACATGAAAAACCAGAAAACAAGAGCTATTAGGAATATTCCCCATAGCAGTTGGCCTATGTGATATGCAAAAACAATTATCGCAAAGAATACAATAAGTCCGGCAACTATCCATTCTGAATCACTTTTACTCATTTGCATTCATTCCCTTCCAATCATTTTCAATTTCATCATTTATTCATTTTAAGCGTCTTAACACTATAACTGAAAATTTCATTATAAGAATCTTATGTCCATCCCATCAAATTATTATGTTAAATAGAATTTTTAATTAGTAGAAACATACCAAATTTTTGTATAAAAAATAATTAATGACATATTTCTTATTTATTTTTGCTCAATGATAAAATAAATTAACAATGTATTTATAGTAAACATACATATGTTGACATATGTTCCTTCCAACAGGAGATAGACAGTTCGAGTTCTGGAAACTGCGAAGAAGTGGGTCCCGCAATATCAATATCGCACACTCATTCAATATCTCCAGGCAGGCAGTATCCAGGGCACTTATTGGCATGGACAAACGTGTTGAAAATATATTGCTTGAGATGGCAAGGTCAAACCAGATCCATGTGGAGAGTATGAACGTTGAAAGGGGCATATTGTTCGGTCAGTCAATTCCTCTGAATGTTAGTGCCTTGATCTTTGTGTCTGAAAAACATGGTGTTCAGGTGTGGTATGAGCACGAAGGAGATTGCAATGAGTGCAGCAGGTACAAGGAATGCATGGAATTGCTCTGGGATTTTGCAGATGAGATGAAGATAAAGCTCGAACAGACGGACGATCCTACAAAACTGGCAGAGGAACTATTTGAGAAGTTGAGGGAGTTAGTATGACAATAAATGTAGCAGAAACTATACGGAAATTCATGGGATGGTGTCCCAATACAACTATGGGAAAATCAAAATCATCTCAGCAGATTGATTTTGCAAACACTTCACTGAAACCTTCAGGAATAATGAATAAAAGAAACTCAGAACGGACTATCGTTGGACTTATACCATTTTTCGCGATACTCGTTTTCACATATCACATCGGGCAACTATTATGGGGAATCATCCTAGTAGCCCTTGTTTTCTGGCTTTTCATGTTAGCCGACTGTCTGCAAAGAAGCACAGATCGTTTTCCCGGTAAAGGCGAATATGATAAAGTGATCTGGTCGATTGCCTTAATTTTCCTGAATTTCATAGGTGCAGTGTTGTATTACTGTCTGGTAAGGATTCAGGACAACCGGACCAAGATCTCATGAACATGAAAATCAAATAAGGGAAGCCTAAGACAAATGAATCAAGAAAATGAAATAAAAGCAACTATTGTTTCACTGATTGCAATTTCTTTGTTTATAGTATCCGCTTCAATTTATCTATTAGGTACTGATGTAGACTTACAGAGGACGATTCTGATATCTTTAAGCATACTCGCTTTTGGAATAATTGGCATACTCGGTTTATTGAAAATCAGTAAAATTAAACGAGAAAAAGCTGATCGTGAAAGAAAATTGCCTAATCTGAATACATAATGTCCATTGAAAATAAGATTCGATCAAGGTTCAACGACCGGACGATCCTACAAAAATGGCAGAAGAACTGTTTGAGAAATTGAGGAAATTGGTATGACAATAAATGTGGCAGAGACTATACGGAAAGTCATGGGTTGGTGTCCGAATAGAACATCAACGAGAATAAAATCACATCAGAATCTTGATTTTGTAAATAATTCACTCGAACCTTCAGGAAGAACAAACGTTAAACTTGTTCAATCTGGAAATGTCATATTCCCTGCAAATACTTCCCTGTTTTTCATCATCATTGTATCCGTTTTTAATATGGTCCTGTTTTTTGTAAGGGGCCAGGATTCTACCATCTTTATTCCCACCATTGTTGCAATGTGCCTCTTATTTTACTTACTAGTAACAAAAATATTTCATTCAAACGTTTTAATTGATGAGAATGGGATCCATCTACAGTCTTTTGAGATGAAGTCTATTACACTAAAGTACAGAGAAATAACATCCGTCACATTAAATAAGCGAACTAGATCTACAGTTCTGATAACTCTACTACTCGTAATACCACTAACAGTTATTGTCTCATTAGCTGCTTATTCAGCAACAATACGCGGAGAGTGGCAAATGATCATATCTATTGTCTCGTTAGTGCCAGTATACCTGCTTGCAAAACATAAACTCGATAGGAAATATCATGATATGGCTACACAATTATCCATCCAATATGAAAATAAAAACCGGTATACAAGATGGTATGAATCTATGTCTTATTATTCGATTGTAACTGATGAGATGACAGCATCCAGAATTCAAGCTGCGATTGAACATTACAGGGGTGTACAGTAAATGGTATCCTTTGAAAGTGTCAAAAGAATGATGGGATGGTGTCCAAATGCACCTTCAACGAAATTGAGATCACATCCGGCTCTTGATTTTGTGAATAAATCACTCGAACCTTCCGGCAGATCAAATACTAAATCTTTCCGATCTGCTAACGTAACATTTCCAACCAATAGCAGCTTGTATACTGCTTTCCTAATAATAGGATTTAGTATATTGCTTCATCTTCCTTCACGTCTTGATCTTTTGAATTATTTAATAATTCTGTCAGTGGCATATATTTTATGCTATTTCATTGTAGCCAGGAGCTTTCAGGCAAGCATTTTGGTCAATGATTCTGGTGTGCATTTAAGTTCCATCGGGCTGAAAAATATTACATTAAACCACAGTGAGATCGGGACCATCATTTCTAACAAGCTTGCACAGTACTCAAAGAAAACACTCCTGATGTTGAAATGCATAGCTTTTGTAATCGTTTTTGCATTAGTTACACATATGGTTATGCTGGGAGAATGGCGAACAATCCTATCAATGGTCCCACTATTGCCATTATCCCTGTTTGCATATCAAAAACAGAAAAAAGATTACTACAATTTGGACACACAATTGTACATCGAATACAAAAATAAGAAATGGTATAGATTGAGTCCTTATTATTCACTTATAACTGATGAGGCGACAGCATCCGAAATACAGGATGCTATTGAGCATTACGGGAAGACGCCGTAAAATGCTGTCTTTTGAAAAGTCAAAAGAAAGGGGTGATGGCGGATCACTCCACCATTTCCTCGTTCTCTTCTGACCAGACAGGCTGATTTATAGCAAAGAACTCAAGGTCAACATCCCCGGCATTCTCCGTGTATTGCTTTGAGTTTGCAGGTATGTGAACAAGCTTTCCTTTGCTCAGCTCAAATGGTACATCCTCTATGTAGAGGACCCCTTCGCCTTCAAGTACATAATATACTTCCGGATTATTCATCATGTGAGGTTCAATGGATTTCCCCGGTTTGATAATAACATGGGCAATACTGTAATTGACTTCCAGTTCTTTATTAACTGTTGCCGGGTGGAGCAAATTTCCAATAAAAACGTCTCCAAATCGGCTGAAATGTTCCAGATCCTCAACATCATTGGTATAGATATAATCATTAACGTAGAATCCGGAATGCACAAGGTATGTCTGATTATCGATCGTAGTTCTCTTGACGAAAGTGGACTTCTTGGAAGGGACAGTCTCACCTGGTTTTGGCCAGTAATAATTGACCCATCCCTCTCCCTCTTCGCTTAAAGCGGTGTCAATGATAATCATACCCAACGGCTCACCGTTGTAGTCTTCAAGATCTAGCACGCTCCCACCTTCCCCACTTACCTTAGGAGGGAAAACAACACGTATTCCTTCAGTCTTCCAGACGGTGATGTAGGAATTATTATGGTACCACTGGCTGTCCTTTTGCCTGAATTCAGGAAATGCAAGCTCTCCTTTTTCACCTATCAGGTCGATAGCGGCATTGACTAGGGCTATTCTTTCCTGTTTCTGGGAATATAGCTCACTCTGCTCTTCTACGATAATTAGATCATCCTGTTCACTAATGTCTGTACCTTCTGTTGATCCGACACAACCCATTCCAAGGGTTGATATAAGTAAAATAATAATAAAAACGCCTGTTATTTTTTTCATCGGGTAATCACAGGTATACCAATCGTGATTTTCTATATTTGTATATTTCTAAAGTTCAAAATAATACATATTTTTGGTACGTACCCATTGTCTTTTCTTTTTATGATGTGCTCACAATACAAGCCTGTCTATTCTAAAACATCTCTGTACTTGTAGCTCCATTGATGCGCATTTACATTCAATTAATTGTATTATTTTACTCGAATAACTTCGAAACATTAAAGTATGGTTCTTGTTAACAATCACCATTATTCATCTTGCTACGTGTTAGCAAGCATCAATCAAAATAATGGCAAGTGGTAGTTATGTTAGGTATCGATGATCCTCAAATATGGTTAGCATATGTCCTGTGTATTGTAAGTGCACTGGGATGTATGGTATATGGAATTTTAAAGTGGAACGAAGAAGAGGACGAGGAGTGCTAAGATGGCGGTCAGTACTTCAACCCTGGGAATATTTGTCCTGATCTATATGCTCGCCGTGTTCTATTGCGGCTGGCTTGCATACAGGAGAACTAAAGAGGTCGACGACTACATGCTCGCCGGAAGGAACGTCAATCCTTACATTCTCGCACTTTCCTATGGTGCAGCCTTTATCAGTACAGCTGCGATCATCGGTTTTGGCGGTGTGACAGGAACGCTTGGCCTTGGAACCCTCTGGCTCGTGTTCATGAATATCTTTGTGGGTATATTCATTGCATTCGTCGTTTTCGGTGCAAGGACAAGAAGGATCGGTGTGAACCTCAATGCTGTTACATTCCCTGAACTTCTGGGAAGACGTTTCCAGTCACGTTTCATTCAGGGTTATTCCGGCGCCCTTATCGCTGTGTTCATGCCTCTTTATGCAGGAATTGTCCTCATCGGTGGTGCGAGATTCATGGAAACCGCACTTTCTGTTGACTATGATATTGCCGTCCTTATCCTGACAGTTATTGTTGCTGCTTATGTTATCACAGGCGGATTGCTTGCGGTCATGTACACCGATGCACTTCAGGGAACCCTTATGCTCGGTGGTATGGCAGTTCTTCTCGCACTTACCTATGCAAAGCTTGGTGGTATCGTTGAAGCTCATCAGGCACTCACGGATCTTGCACCTCTTGTACCTGAATCACTGGCAGCCGGTGGTCATCAGGGCTGGACAGCAATGCCGGTATTTGGTTCACCCATCTGGTGGACAATGGTGTCAACCATCATCCTTGGTGTTGGTATCGGTGTACTTGCACAGCCACAGCTTGCGGTCAGGTTCATGACCGTTGACAGTAAGAAATCCCTTAACAGGGCAGTCTTCGCTGGTGGTCCTTTCATCCTCATGATGGCAGGAGTCGCATACATCGTAGGTGGACTTTCCAACGTTTACTTCTTTAATACTACCGGAATGCTTGCTATTGAAGTTGCAAAAGGAAACATGGACGTTATCATGCCTGAATACATCAACAGTGCAATGCCTGAGATGTTCGTCATCGTCTTCATGATAACCTTACTTGCAGCTGCAATGTCAACCCTGAGCTCACAGTTCCACACAATGGGAACAGCTATCGGACACGACTTCTATCGCGAGTTCCTGATGAAGGGTAATGCAAGAAAGACCGTTGACGTTACAAAGATCGGTATCTCAGTTGCCATCCTGATCAGTGTCATTCTTGCATACATTCTGCCGATCAGCATCATTGCAAGGGCTACTGCGATATTCTTCGGGCTTTGTGCAGCAGCTTTCCTCCCAACATACATGGGTGCACTCTTCTGGAAGAGAATGACAAAGGAAGGTGCAATTGCAAGCCTTGTTGTTGGTACTTTTAGCAGCCTTTTCTGGCTCACTTTCGTCCATGCAAAGGAAGCAGCCCCTCTTGGTATCTGCCAGGCTCTCTTTGGCACAGAGACATTGCTCACAGGAACATGGACAGTTATCGATCCTATCCTTGTAGCAACCCCACTCGCAATGTTGGTTGCAGTTGGTGTAAGTCTTGTTACGACCCCACCAGCAGTGGATCACCTTGACAAGTGCTACGGAACTAAAAATTGAGAATTTATTATTGGGAAATTATGAGTTGCAGGCGATGTTAAAGCCTGCATCTGGCTTTTTTATTTCGTTTTTCTTTTTGTATTGTTGTGTTAAGTTCGGATTTGATCTTCCGCATGATTGTTTTGGGACATAGGTAATTATGAAAAATGCAACTTTTCAAAATTAATTTACTGCCCAGTTTTAGTTCACTTCTCGCAATCGGAGTTCTCGGTATGGTTTATAACATATTCAGAAGAAGGATTTAAGTGCGATATTCAAAGATGCAGTTACTTTTATTTTTTTGATTAAAACGACTAAACCCAATAGATTAAAAAAATCAAATAAAAAGAGGATATAAATGCATCTTTCTAGCATTCGCTTTCTTAATTCTTATTCATCTTCCTCGATGTGTTCGGTAACACCCAGAACAACGATCTTGGTCTCCACCAGTGTATCGGATCCTTCGAGGGTCACTTCATCCTTTTTGATGTCAATCTTCACCGAATCCGGGTCAAGACCGATTTCCTTCATATACTCGTAGATGGTGTCCTTGCCAAGCTTAAGTGCATGTTCCAGCGCATCCTCATAGTCATCGATGATCTCTCTCCCTTTCTCGGAATAGACATAGCACTCCCAGTCCGGTGCGGCCATGGAAACAGGGCGTATCAGTATCTCAAACCTTCTGATTCCTTTTGCAGCCAATGCTCCTGCAGAATTACCAACACTTGCGAATTCCGGTAGGATGATCTCAGCATCGATAAGCTTCTCTATTTCTTCGAGATATGCTATCACAGGGCCGCCGATCAGCACCACTGGCACATGCACTTTGAACTGAATCGGTGCTTCTGAATCGAATATATTGCGTATCTCTTCTCTTGATATATCCTCGAGGAAGAATGACACAAGGTCAGCTGCCATGTTCTTGGCAAACTCCTTCTTGACATATGATGCAAATTCATCTGCATCCATCTTATAAAGGGGAGCGAGGTGTTGTGCACCAAGACGTGAAGCTTCATCATTGTATTTCGTATATTCTCCGAGCACATGGAGGGCATCCGTAGGTGTGAAACTGATAGGTTGTATCAGCCTTTTCTGCATGAGCGTATCCAGATGTTTTGATGCTGGGTATTTGTTGATACGCGAACGTATCTCCTTAAGAGAAGTCGGTTCGTCATGAATGGCATTAAGGATTTCTATTTCTATATCAGTTAGTTCGAGTTGCTCATACTTTGTTCTTATGTAGAATTTGGTAGGCTGGAAGTTCCTCCCCAGTAATCCTTTGGAAGGAATCGGGTTAGTGGCAAGCTGCCTGAGAAATTTCGGAAACTGTGCTGCTGCTCTGCATAGAGGTATGACTCTTCGTGGACCAAAGTTGACCTTTCCTGAACTGACCCAGATATCACTATCCCCTCCAAGTGCTGAGGTTTCCATCCTTATGGCTTTGACCCTGGTCTTCCATCCGCCTACAACAGCACCGGATTCGCTCATTTCGGGGACACCATTTGTTATAACGGATACGTCAGTACTTGTTCCTCCAACGTCTATAACCGCACAGCTCTCTCTATTTGAGAGGAAGGAAGCACCAACAAGGCTTCCTGCTGGTCCTGAGAATATGGATTCGATCGGTCTTTCCAGTGCCCTCTTGATACCGACCACAGATCCGTCACATTTGAGCATGAATATCTTTGATTCCATGCCACGACCTCTTATCTCGGATTCTACACTGGACATGAACCTCTCGGTTATGGGGAGTAATTGTGCATTGAAGAATGCTGTCACAGCTCTTTCAAATGCTCCCAGGTCCTGTGATAGCTCATGGGCACATACTACAGGCATTCCCGTGATCTTCTTGACGATCTCCTTGACCCTCAATTCATGTTCATGATTTCTGATGCTGAAATAGGAAGAAACTGCAAAAGCTGACACATTTTCTTTTGCCCTTTGGGCAAATTCCCTTACTGCATTTTCATCCAGAGGTTCTGCTTCACCGCCCTTGTGGTCATGGCCTCCCTTTACCTGTATGAAATGTTCTGTGGGCAGGTCAGTGCTGATAACATAATCCCCTACAAGAATCAGTCCAACCGGGAATCCCGTACCTTCCAAGATCGTGTTGGTCGAGAGTGTGGTGGATACTGACACAGCATCAACCTGTGAAAGCATCTCTTGGCCAATCCCGTCAAGTGCTTCCCGGATACCATCAAGGGGATCCGGGTAAGTAGTCAGGGCCTTATAGGATGCAATTATTGAATCATCTGAACTTCTTACAACAACTGCATCTGTATAGGTACCACCTGCATCAATTCCAAGGTTTAGTTTCATGTTGATCTCCGTTAGCTAAGTACGTTCATGTCACAGTTCCTTAAGCCTGTAGTCCCTGTAAAGTATGTCTTGCATCTTCTTTGTGTTCTTCCTGAGCGATATGAGACGTGTCTTGCCATATCTTCCCCTGCTCCGCACAGGCGCTGAGATGATCCCCATCATATCGAACTCTGAGACAATACCTGAGACGCTTGTGCGTCCTAGTGGATTAGTGCCTATACGATCACAGAACTTCCTGTAGAGCATTTCTATCTGGCCTGTTGTGATCTTATCGTTCAGCTCCCCGTTAAGTCTGATGATGCTGAGCAGGACAAGCTTTGAATTGAGGGGGAGGTTTTCAAGTGAGGTTAACAGGTCTTTTTCTCCCATCTCTTCATTTGCAAGCAAGACATGTTTTTCAGTTATTTTATCCTCATTCGTGATGTCTGCTATATCTCCTGCTTTTTCCAGCAAATTCAGGGCTCTACCACAATCATGCTCCTCTCCGGATAGCTCCGCACATAGTGGTACTACTCCTCCGTCCACAACATCTTCCACAAACGCAATTTTACAGCGGTCGTTCAGTATCTGCTCAACCTCTTCTTCGCTATATGGTGGAAATACTATGTTCCTGTACTGGAGTGCTGAAACAACAGTTTGCTCGACCTTAGGGTAAAAGAATATGTCATCACTAATTCCAATAATGCCTATGAATATGTCTTCTTCGATGCTCATATTCTCGCTGGTATAGCTGAGTTCATAAAGTATGTTCTTGTCTTTCAGAGCCTCGATTTCATCAAAGACCACAATTATTGTGATCCTCTTTTCGTTCAGCGCTTTCCATAATGCTCTGTAATATTTTCCCATTGAGAGTCCCGTTCTTGGAACTTCTGTTTCGGGTGATACCATGTTCAGCATCTCAAGTATGATCTTGCTGGTCGTGTTGATCTTCCGGCAGTTGATGAAGACCGGAACAACGTTAAGGCCTTTCTTCTCAATGTTCACGCTCAGCTGTTTCAGGACAAATCTCACAATAGTTGTCTTACCTGTCCCTTTAATTCCAGATATCAGTACATTTGCAGGCTCTCCATGGTGGAGAACAGGTCTTATCAGTGAAGCAAGCTCAGTTATCTGCTTTTCCCTTCCAACAAGCCTGTCCGGAAGATGCCTTGGAGAAAGCGATGCCCTGTTCCTGAATATATGGATTCCATCTGTTCCGAAAATATCATTCATGTTGATTCCACAGTTATCACTCGATGCCACAGTATTTTCTAACTTCTGCGAATACTTCCTTGTAGAGTTTCATGTATTCGTCTGTAGGCTTCATTTCATACTCTGATTTCACTTTATAGCATTCGTTAAAAGGTTTGCCTTCGGGAGCATGTACCAACAGGTTCTCATATTTCCTATAGATGTTCCGGGCAGCCTCATCTGCTTCCAGAAGTGTCAGGCCGGTTGCCATGTGTGCAACTTCTCCCATGAACCTGGATTCAAGTCCTGTGGAGTGATCGGTACCTGCTCCGCGGGCACCCACTGGCCCTATCAGTACGTCCCTTCCACAAACAGTATCTCCTATAGCTTGTGCAGCGGTCTCATAGAACATCATATCAGTACAGCAGCCTGCAAGATTCCAGTAATATCTTCCTATGTAATGGTGCATGTTACGTGAAATAGCAAGGGATGATAGGTTAGAACCCCACATGACCTCTTTTGCTGAGGATGAATTTGTATTCACATGGACTGCACCGGAAACGTGTAAACTGGCACCAGTGAGCAGCTTTGATTGTATGGTCTCTGCAACATCAACGATAGCAAGTCCTTCAGGTGAGCCGATACCTGTTCCTCCAAAAACCGGACACTGGCCGCTCAGGAAATGGTTACCGTGCTCAAGGTGGAATATGGATTTATAGAATGTCTCATAGTCAGTCTTAAGCTCATCCAGCTGGTAGGCCTCCTGGACATCTGCACTGGAGTACAGTTCATCGGAAGAAACCAGCATATATGCCTGTGAGATGGTCGGTGTTCCGGGTCCCATCAATGTAAGACCTTCACGTCCTGCAAGTTTTGTTGCAAGCCTTTCCTCTCTGGCTTCCTTCAGCGCGGCAAGCATCTCAAATGGTGTTTTCCCGCGTATTCCTTTACCTCCCATCTTTTCAAGTGCACCTGCATATATACCCTGTACAATAGGCTCCATGGCAGAACTTACGTGAACTTCAAGGAAGTTCTCCTCGGAAACAGTACCTCCCATAGGCCCTCCGATTATGACCGGTGGTTCGGAGTCCATAATGTACCTGAAGGGAACTGTGATCTTTTCATTCTTTCTTCCTATCTCAAGCGTTTCGGAAGTGCTCAGGGACTTTACAATATCCTCTTCTTCGATCTGTATGGTTTTCTTTGTGTCAATGCAGTAGATGCCCACAGATGTCACTAACTGGACTGCAGCTTCAAATACGGAGTCTGCAAGGCTTGTATCAGTTGGTACAATACTTTCTCCGTCATATTTGATATCGAATTGTTCTGCCAGTTCCTGTGATTTCATGAATACTTCCATATCATGTTCATTTTCTGATTTTTCTTCACCTGTAGTGGCAGATCTGAGGTACTTGTATATGTTGTTCATAATATTGACTCCTTTATTTTCCCGTGTTTGACTTTTTTCATTTCATTTTGTTTTACTGTTAATCTTGTGAAAACTCCATGAAATTATTCCCTAAACCTCCATTGACATGGAATCCATATATAGTTTTCCATGCAAATCATACATGAACCTATTCTGACATGGAAGGAAACTGGATACCCTCTCATTTTCACCTGTGAATAGTATCAGATCTAGTTAGAGAATGCTGCTCCTTCTGAAGGATTAAAATGATCTTCTTGCATTGAATAAAGATTAAACAAAGTTAGTTGTCAATAAGATAGATCTAATCGAAAAGTTGATTTTTTAAATCAACTTTTGGCATTCTCCACAAGTTGACCCCATTGATTTAACCGCTCTTGAATGTGTTTATTCAAAGTAAATGCTATCTAGTCCTTAGTATTCTTCTTCATATAGTGTAAAGAACCCTTGGAAACCCCTCACTTTCATTGTCTCTTTTTGTCGTTTTAATGTCGCTTTTCACTTGTCGCATTTGTTTCCCGAAATATTCACCTGATTCCCATCAAAAAGCGACAAAAACGACTATAATAGACATCCTTATATAGTTCCGACCTGCAACATTATCTACTGTAAAAGAGGAGTAAACTATGCCTGTAATAAGCCTGATAGGATGCAGGATGTTCGAAGATGAGATCGTTCATCTTGTTGAACATGATCCTTTGATAGATAATCTGATCGTTGTCGAGAACAAGGACTGTGAAGGTCTGGTAAAGAAGCTTGATGACATAGGGGTTTCTTACAAACTTATACCTGAAAGCAAACTGGCATCCATGTGCTCAGATCAGTGTACTGAATCCTATTGCTTTATTGTGAATATACTTGAATTTGCATTACATGCTATACCCACCAACCTCAAATCCGAGGTATATAAGAAAGTAGAGGGCATGTCATCTTACTCGGAAGGTATACTTTTGTTCTATGGACTTTGCGGTAATGTCCTGGGTGATGTTGAAAG
The DNA here is from genome assembly GCF_900774055.1 of Methanococcoides sp. AM1. Lineage (NCBI taxonomy): Archaea > Methanobacteriati > Methanobacteriota > Methanomicrobia > Methanosarcinales > Methanosarcinaceae > Methanococcoides > Methanococcoides sp. AM1. The sequence goes on from NZ_CAAGSW010000004.1 coordinate 34,437, forward strand.
CGATCTCGAGGATCTTGAATGCAAGATCTGTATTCTCAAGGAAGAGAACGGCGAGATCATCGATGATTGCATCGGGGCAGTGCTTGGAGGCAGAGAGGCATACCTGCATCACCTCAAGAGCTTCAAAGGAATAGGTACTTTTTTCCTGACACCCATGTGGGCTGCGAACTGGGGAGATATGCTTGTTGCCGGTGGTTTTGGAAAGGACCCAAATGATACTGAAACTTCTAAATTCGTTTTTGATGCAGTCGGCTACAAGAAAGTAGCAAAATTGGATACCGGACTGCGTTATGAAAAGAAGTTCGATGATATCGTTAAGGAGTTCGCTGAGATATTCGACTTTGATATCCTGAATATCGAGGGAGAGCTTGGCCTCATTGAAGGCTGCTACAGGAAGTTCCGCAATGAAGTTTTGAAAAGGGAACACTGATCAGTCGAATTCCATGTTGCTTGTCCCCTGCATAATATTATTAAGGTTGTGTGCATTACCTGAACTGTAAGATCCATCGATCTATAAATCCATTTATCCATATATCTAGGGTGATCTTTCGTGAAACGAGTACTTGCCACAGGAACTTTTGACATTTTACATCCCGGACATGTTTTCTTCTTAAGTAGTGCCCGTGCTCGTGGTGATGAGCTTTATGTTCTGGTTGCAAGGGATTCCATGATAAGGCACAAAGCAAAGCCCATTGTTCCTGAAGAACAGAGACTTGATGTGATAAGTGCTTTAAGAGTAGTAGATAAAGCATTACTTGGAAGTGAAAAGGATATTTTCGAGCCTTTGTACGAGATCGACCCCGACATTATCGTTCTTGGTCACGACCAGACCTTTGATATTGAGGAACTTCAGAAAAGCCTGACAGAAAGAGGCTTTAAGGCAAAGGTCACACGCATCGATGAATCACTGAAGTGTCCACTATACAGCAGTGGGAGAATTGTCAATAAAATACTCGAGCGATACTGCGAGAGTAGAGACTGATATTAGTATTGATCAAGCGATCGATCCCGGATCGAATGGGGATCTAAAAAATAGATATAAAATAAAAAGACTTAGAGGAGTGTTTCCTCTATCCTCTGAAGTGCTTCCCTTATCCTTTCCTGTGATGTAGCATAGGAGATCCTTATGAAATCCTTACTGCTTGATCCGAAACCTGATCCCGGAGTTACTGCTACGTGTGCTTCCTGTAGCAATTTGTCTGCTACTTCATCACCATTGCCGAACTCACTTACATCGGCAAATGCGTAGAAAGCACCGTCGGGTTTCTTGCACTTTAAGCCGATCCTGTTCAGGCCATCGATAAGGATATCCCGTCTTGCCTTGAATTCCGTGATCATGTTATTGACAGGTTCCTGAGGTCCTTCCAGTGCTGCTACGCCACCAAACTGTGCGAATGTTGTAGCACTACTTACGGAGTGGGAATGGATCTTCTTGAAACCGCTCATCAGTTCCGGTATAGCTGCCACGTAACCAAGCCTCCAGCCGGTCATAGCATATGCTTTTGAAAAGCCGTTAACTGTTATGGTACGGTCGTGCATGCCATCCAGTGAGCCCATACTGATGTGCTTTTTATCATAGATGATCTTCTCGTATATCTCATCGGAGATCACAAGCAGATCGTGGTCGATAGCAAGGTCTGCAACTGTCTTGAGCATCTCTTTATCATACACTCCTCCTGTTGGATTGCATGGGGAATTTACGATGATGAGCTTTGTCTTGTCAGTTATGAGTTCCTCAATTCCATAAGGCATGAATCCGTTATCCGGATCAGTAGGCGCCCATACGGGATTTGCACCTGCAAATTTGATGCAGGGACTGTAGGATACCCAGGAAGGATCAGGAAGGATAGCCTCATCATTATCGTCGAGGACTGACATGATGATCTCAAAGATCGCCTGCTTTGCACCAGGAGTGACAAGTACATCATTTGGTGTAAGATCAAGCTTGTTCTCATTTACAAGCTTGTTTGCAATTGCTTCCCTGAGTTCCGGAATACCGTTGGATGGTGCATAATGTGTTTCACCACGGTACATTGCGTCGGCAGCTGCCTTGCAAATATGTTCAGGAGTGTCAAAATCCGGTTCACCGAGGCTGAAACTGATGATATCGATACCTTCACTTTTCAGCTTGTTGGCAGCGTTTGCGATCTTGATCGTTGCCGATTCTTCTACACGCTCAAGTCTTGATGATGGCATAGGAATTACCCTTTGTTATATCGTTTTTAAAGTTCGATCTGAAATGGTCCAGGTTATTTAAGACGCCTGACAAGTTTTACAGCAGCTTCAACAGCACGTTTTGCGTAATCCACACGCTGGTGTGCTTCCATGCGTGTCATGCCAGGTCCTGCAATACCAAGTGTCACAGGTTTGTCAAATTCCAGTGAAAGGTCGGTGATCTTCCTTGCAGCATGCTGTACAACGATCTCGTCGTGCTTTGTAGCACCTTCGATCACAATACCAATTGTGATAACAGCGTCGATGTCGTCTCGCTTGCAAAGCTTCTTGATAGCAAGAGGCATATCATATACGCCAGGTACCAGAATAGTGTCTATGACCTCAGCGCCAAGGAACTTTGCATGCTCTGCTCCCAAAAGCTCCATCTGGTATGTCAGGTCCCTGTTAAACTCAGCTACAACAAATCCCAATCTAATAGGTTCATTATCACTCAAAGCATTAAACTCCTTTATAATGTATATAATGTCTAAGTTCTCTTATTCATTAAACATCAATCTTGCATATAAATATACGTATAGACTATAATTTCATCCAATTTATGATCCCTATTATTCACAATATCATACACAAAAATGAGGACATGATACACAAATATTAATAGAAATGCTTTCAAATAACAAGCTGATGCTATCAAATGTCGCTATCCTGCTTATCGGCCTGATACTGTTGGTAAAAGGCTCGGACCTTTTTGTCAGTTCAGCATCTGCTATTGCAAAAAAACTTGGGGTTTCAGAATTTATTATCGGGCTGACTCTTGTTGCGATTGGAACTTCAATACCTGAACTTGCTTCCTCTATAGCGGCTTCACTTTCAGGATCCAGTGGAATTGTTGTCGGAAATGTCGTAGGTTCGAATATTGCGAACATAGCCCTTATAGTCGGCTGTGCTGCGATCATTGCTGTAGTGAAGACCGATTCAGATATGCTGAAAAGAGATGGATACATTATGCTTTTTGCTTCCACGCTTTTCCTGCTTTTTGCATTTGATCTGCAACTATCAAGAGGTGAAGCAGTTATCCTTATCCTTTTTTACGTAGCTTACGTTTTCTTTTTGTTCGAGGACAAGTCAAAATATGAAGGTAAGTCCTATTTCAAGGAATTTATAAGTTATTTTGTCAAATTCAAATATGTAGAGTCAATGAACAATCGTATCAGAGAGGGCATCAATGGCTTTAACTCCGATGATAAAAAAGAGACTGAAAGGGATCGCAGTGACATTTCCAAAGATCTTCTTATTCTCGCTGTTAGCGGAATAGCAGTAATATTTGGTGCCAGATACTTTGTCAACGAAGCGATATTCTTTGCACAACTCTTTCAGGTCCCTGACACCTTTGTTGGTGTCACACTGGTTGCAGTAGGAACTTCACTTCCTGAACTTATGGTTACAATATCTGCTGCACGTAAAGGTTATGGTAATATTGCGATAGGAAATGTTATCGGCTCCAACATCACGAATATCTTCCTGGTACTGGGAATCTCTGCATTTGTATTCCCTCTCGAAATAACAGGACTCAGTATTATGTTCACGATCCCGTTCATGATCATGATCAGCGTAGTTTTGTTATGGTTCATTAATACTCACTGGGAGATCAGGAGAATAGAAGGAATAGCACTGATCTTGCTTTATCTGATCTTCCTGATATCGTTGTTCAGGTCCGATGTGTTCTTGTGATCACTGAACCATTATTAAATTTGTAAATGATCTGTGGACACTCCAATCGATATATTTTGCAACCCCAAAATATATAACACATCGTTTCACTGATTAGAGCCAACGAAATTAAGACCTCAATAAGTTTTTATTCAGCATTGAGAATGCATTCAATGTTAACTGGAGATTTTAGTATCCAAAAGCCAAAAAAGAAAATTGAAGTACGAAACCTAACTAAGATTTTTGGGAAAAAGCCCAAAAAAGCACTTTCTCTTATTGAAAAGGGATTCTCAAAGCGTGAAATCTTTGAAAAGACCAGACAAAACGTTGGACTCTACAATATCAATTTCGATATCTACGAAGGCGAGATCTTTGTAATTATGGGCCTTTCAGGCTCTGGAAAATCTACTCTTTTGCGATGTATTAACCGCCTGATTAATCCCACTGACGGACATATCCTCCTCGATGGTAACGATGTAGCCACGGCAAGTTCAGAGGAACTGCGAGAGATGCGTCGGAAAAAGATGGGAATGGTTTTCCAGAATTTTGCACTTATTCCTCACAGAACAGTTCTGGACAATGTTGCATACGGTCTCGAGATACAAGGTGTATCAAAGGAAGAGAGGTATGCTAAGGCGAATGAAGCTATCGAAACTGTTGGTCTGAAGGGCTATGGGGAAAGCAAGACCTCCCAGCTTAGCGGAGGGATGCAGCAAAGGGTCGGACTCGCACGAGCACTCGCAAATGATCCCGATATCCTTCTGATGGATGAGGCTTTCAGCGCTCTTGACCCCCTTATAAGAAGCGAGATGCAGGATGAATTGCTTGCACTGGAGGATAAGATGCAAAAGACGATCGTTTTTGTATCTCATGACCTTGATGAAGCGCTGAAACTGGGTGACCGTATCATGATAATGAATGACGGGAACATCGCCCAGATCGGCACTGCTGAAGAGATCCTTACAGAACCTGCTGATGATTATGTTTCAAGGTTCGTGGCAGGTGTTGACCGGACCAAGATATTTACTGCAGAAGCGGTAATGAAACGTGCCGAACCAGTGGTATCAATTAACTCCGGTCCGAAAGTTGCTTTGCAATTGATGAGAGAACATGGTATATCCTCTATTTTTGTCGTGAACAGGGAAAAGCACGTTGAGGGTATCATGACAGTAGATGATGCACTAAAAGGTTCAAAAGAAGGAAAGAGCCTTAGGGATATTATGTCCGATGATGTCACGATCATTCATCCGGATACTCCTTTAAATGAACTTATCCCGGTAATAGAGAACAGTTCTCCCCTTGGAGTTGCAAAAGAAGATGGAAAACTTATTGGAATAATTGTAAGAGGAAGTGTACTCGGTGCACTTGCGATCGAGGAGGTGTGATCAATGGATATGCCTAAGATCCCGATTGGCGAGGGTGCGGAAACTCTGGTCAACTGGATCGATGATAATTTTGGAATGGCTCTGGACCTGTTCAGTGATGTGACCGATTACATGATCTCCGGTCTTAATGATATACTGCTTTTGTTCCCTCCTATATTATTCACACTGATCGTTGCAATTGCTGCATATTTCATTGGTAAGAAAGATCGAAAACTTGCAATTGGAAGTGCTGTTGGTCTACTCCTGATAGATAATATGGGACTGTGGGAATTGTCTATGGAAACGATTGCACTTGTACTTGCATCGGCTTTCCTTGCATTACTTGTTGCAATACCATTGGGAATAATCTCAGCAAAGAATGAAGTGGCATTCCATGTGATCAAGCCAATACTTGACCTGATGCAGACAATGCCTTCATTTGTGTACCTTATTCCTGCTGTCATATTCTTCGGACTTGGAAATGTCCCCGGACTGGTTGCAACGATCGTTTTCGCAATGCCTCCGGCCATCAGGCTTACAAACCTGGGCATCAGGCAGGTCCCGAAGGAACTGACAGAGGTCGCCGATGCATTTGGTTCGACCCCATTGCAGAAACTGGTCAAGGTGGAACTTCCAACTGCACTGCCAAGTATTATGGCAGGTGTCAACCAGTGTATAATGCTTTCACTTTCAATGGTGGTAATAGCTGCCATGATCGGTGCAAGAGGTCTGGGATATCAGGTCCTTATCGGCATACAGAGGGTCGATATCGGTCAGGGATTCGAAGCAGGACTTGGAATTGTGATCATTGCGGTCATACTTGACAGGTTCACACAGCATCTTACGCCTAAGTAAGATGCATCTATCTTTCATAGCGGCAATGCCGTATGATAACTGTATGAAAAAAATTGGAGAATATTTTAAAGTTTGTGATATTTTGAAAAGTAAAATGAAATCATTTATGTTGATCCTAGTATTGATACTAACTCTTGTTGCAGCTGGTTGTGCAGAGCAGGGAGATGCAAACGAAGATGCAACTGTTTCTGAAAAAGTAAAAGTTGGATACGTTCTCTGGGACGGAGAGATCGCAAGCACCAATGTGATAGAACAGGTGCTTGAGATGAAGGGTTATGATGTGGAAATCGTAGCAGTTGACGCAGGTGCACTTTACCAGGGTCTTTCACAGGGAGACTTTGATTTTACAACATCCGCATGGTTACCTGTCACTCAGGAAAACTACTGGAACCAATATGGTGACCAGGTTGTCAACGTCAGACACAATCTTGAAGGATGCCAACTGGGAATTGCAGTTCCTACATATGTTGAAGTTGATTCTATCGAAGAGCTCAACGCCAACAAGGATGCATTCGATTCTGAGATAATAGGTATCGATCCTGGTGCAGGGATCATGCAGAATACCGAAAATGCAATTGAGGCATACGAACTTGATTACACACTTATCTCAAGCAGTACAGCTGGAATGACTGCCGAGCTTAGCAGGGCCATTGCTGATGAAGAGCCTATAATTGTTACACTCTGGTCACCACACTGGTCATTTGGCCGCTGGGATCTCAAGTACCTCGATGATCCGGAAGGTGTATTTGGTCAGGCAGATAATGTGGACACCCTTGCACGCATGGGTCTTGAAGAGGACATGCCGGAAGTATATGGCGTGCTTACAAGGTTCCACTGGTCACATGAAGATATACAGTCGGTAATGCTTGACATGGAGAGTGACATGTCTCCAGAGGAAGCAGCGGCAAAATGGATAGAGAACAATCCTGAAAAGGTAAACGAGTGGTTGGGCGAGTGATCCCCTTCCATTTTTCTTTTTGTTAACTTATTGTTCTGTCCAAGAATATAACTACTTATAAATTACTTTTGATAAGTCCATATTTTATTTATCGTAGTGGATTTGAGAGGGGAACTAACCCCATCACTTTCGAGTATCATGGTTCAATGAGATCACCACTTCAGGAAAACTTTTGCAAGCAATGATCCCTTTCTGATGTAATATTTCCTGATCTCATCCTGTACGAATAACAATATTGCAAACGGTACTGCAAGTAGAAGATATTCCACCGAAACAGGTGCTGTTCCAAATATCGTGTTTGCGAACGGATAGAACATTATCATGGAAAGTATCACTAATTCGCTCACTATCGCCAGCATTATCATTTTATTCGTAAACAGGTTCTTTGAGAATGCTGATTCCACCCTTGTGCGGGATACGAGCAGGTTTGCGACCTGGCATATTATGACCGCAGCAAAAAATGCCATTATTGCCTGCCTGTACAGAAGCTCAGTGCTCAGCAATGCCTGTCCCCATGTCCATCCGCCGTCCAGAAGTACTGCAAAGTAACAAGTAAAGCCTGCAAGGGCCTCTATGGGTCCTTTCATTCCGTATGATGTCAGAAGTACCTGGGGCGTCAGGAGTTTTTCATATTTTGAGCGGGGAGGCCGGTTCATTATATCCCCTTCGCCTTTCTCAACAGCCAGGGCAAGTGCCGGGAGTATGTCCGTACCAAGGTCGATAGCAAGGATCAATTGCACGTTCATAGGCAGGGGGATCGCAAGCAGGACAAATGCAATGAATGGCAGTATTTCCGGGATGTTGCTTGTAAGGATGTAGGCAATGAACTTCTTGATGTTATCAAAGACGGTCCTTCCTTCTTCCACTGCATTTACGATGGTGGCAAAGTTATCATCAAGAAGTATCATATCAGCAGATTCCCTTGCAACATCCGTACCACTTCCCATGGCTACTCCCATGTCTGAATTCTTTATTGCAGGAGCATCATTGACACCATCCCCGGTCATGGTAACGATCTCTCCCATTGCCTGGAATGCCTGTACTATCTTCAACTTCTGGACCGGGGATGTTCGTGCGAATATAATATCCGGTGCCTTTAATTTTTCTGAAAGTTCATCGAGTGATAATTCATCCAGCTCAGCACCCGTGATCATCATCGGTTCATGGTTATTGCTACTGAAGCCCACGGTCTTGGCGATAGAAACGGCAGTTACCGGGTGGTCGCCTGTTATCATTACTACCTTAATTCCAGCCCGATGGCATTTTTGAATAGCATCTTTTACCTCCGGTCTGGGAGGATCGACCGCTCCGGCAAAACCGATGAATGTAAAACCTGCATCATATTCAATTTCCCCTTCAGCCCTGCGATATGCAAGAGCAAGCACACGCTCTCCCCTTTCAGCTATCTTCAAATGCATGTCAAGAAGATCGTTCCTATCCTCTTCGGTAATAGGTACTTCGTCTCCGTTCATCAGGATATGGTCACACATTTTGACAACCACTTCGCTTGCTCCTTTAAGGTAGGATTCCTTTTCATCCGAATCGGTCTGGTAAATGACCTGCATCCTTTCTTTCAGGGAATCGAACGAATACTCTTTCAAACGAGTATTATTTTTCCGCATCACATCAATGTCCGTGAATTTTGATGCGTACATCAACAAAGCCCCTTCGGTGGGATCTCCCTTGTATCCCACCGGTCCTTCAGTAAGTCTTGAATTATTGCAAAGTACTGCTACTTTCAGTAAACTGTCTGGCGGAACTTCCTCATTTGCAACATCGATCTGTTCAAAGCCCAAGGTCATCGAATGTATCGCCATCCTGTTCTGGGTCAGTGTCCCGGTCTTATCAGTACAGATGACTGTGGTCGATCCAAGTGTTTCCACTGATTCGAGCTGTTTGATTAGTGCGTTCCTTTTTGCCATTCTTTTTGAGGACAGGCTTAAGGCAAGGGTCACAGTTGGAAGCAGACCTTCGGGGACATTGGCAACGATTATACCTATGGCAAAAATGAGATTCAAAAGGAACAGGTCATTAATTACAAAGCCGATCGCAAAGAAGGATATGCCCAGAAATATTGCAATTACAGAGATGATCTTAATGAAAGTGTTAAGCTCTTTGCGAAGAGGGGTTTCAACTGATGTTGTCTGTTTCGTAAGGGTTGCAAGCTTTCCCATCTGCGTGTTCTGGCCAGTCCCATAAACAACAGCTTTTCCGTTCCCTATCAATACAAGCGTACCTGAGAATATCATATTCCTGCATTCGAGTACGTCTGGATGGGTACATTCAAGCGAGCGTAACTGTGGCTCAGCCTCTCCGGTCAGCGACGAATTATCAACCTTTAAGGTATTTTCTTCAATTAGCCTTCCATCAGCGGGGACCTTGTCGCCTTCCTCAATGAATATGACATCTCCTACAACCACTTCAGATGCCAGGATCTCCTTAATTTTCCCATCCCTCAAAACCTTAGCAACAGGAGGTATAAGCTGGCGGAAACTCGCCATTATCTGTTCGGTCTAGTATTCCTGTATAAAGGTAAAAGTGGCATTAAGAATAACAACTCCAAAAAGTGCGATCGCTATATACAGGTTTCCTTTTCCAGGGTCCAGCAGTTCTGCTGTATATGAAAGTAAAGCTCCTGTGATAAGCAGGACCGAGAAAAAATTGTGGAATTGTTTCAAGTACTTTTTAAGAGCTGATTCGCTTCCTATATTTTCAAGAATATTCTTTCCACATAGATCCAGCCTGCCCAAGGCTTCAGCTGATGTTAATCCTTCAGCATCAGCATCGAACCTTTTGAGAAATTCTTCAAGATAGATGCTATGCTCATCGCCTTTTGCCCTGCAATCAGGAACGTCATTGTTGAGTATATTTTTACCCCCATACTCTCAACATTTAACATATTTGTACATATAATTGTAATAATAGGATATAGATTTTATTCCATATGATAAAATGGAGGTTGATATAATTCCCGGGTCAATTTTCTTCAGAAATCGATAATATAATTGATAACATTACAAAAACTAATATAGTACTCCCACCAATATCTGAAGACAATTAATAAGTTCGGGGGGTACCGGATGTTCGAACGTAAATGTATTATTATTGCTGGTGAAGAAGCTGGTCCAAAGTCCAATAAGATGGGCGGCATATGGAATGTTATTGATGCTGAAGTAAAGAATCTTGCTCAAATGCTTGAAGACGGAACCATAGATGAAGAGTCAACTCCAAAGATCTTTGTTGCATGCCCTTATTATGGATATAGTGGCTCGGATTGGAACAAGGGTCTGAACCGTATCACAGATATGAGTGAGTTCGAAGACTTCGTTCCTGATGAAGGACTTTCAACTATCATCGAAAAGCTCCAGGAAAAAGGTATAGAACTTATTGTTGGAGCCAGAAAGATAGAAGAGATCGAAATTATCTACCTTATGTTCAGGACCAGTGATTTCTGCAGGACTATAATTGAATATAATGGTAAACATGTCTGTCTGGAAAATAAGATAAAAACTGAAGCATATGAGCTCACTGGGCTTGATTCCCTGTCATATGAGGGCATGGGTAACAGGATAGAATATACGCATTACCTAAATCTTTCGTATGCAATATCCGAATTTGTCCATACACTTGTAGCTCTCAGGGAAGAAAAAGCGAGAACCTATGAGGATGAACTGATCTCTGAATTTGCCAGTTCCCTGATACCTTCATGGCATGTTTCATTGCACTGCCACGAGTTCGGTGTCTTTTATACAATTGCTAGGCTCAAGAAAATTGGTGTTCCTATTAATTCAGTTGCAACTTATCATGCAACTATCCCAGGCAGAGTTGCAGGACATCTTTCCATCCAGAAAATACGTGATAACGACAGTTCATGGGGCGATGGGGTTCCAAAAAACATGGCATCCCTTGAGTCGTTGTCCTCATATGCAGATGTTGTAACTGCTGTGGGAGATTCTACAAAAAAAGAGATCAAATTGTTCTATGATATTGATTCCATTATTGTGAGAAATGGTATCGATATTGACATAGAGGATATCGATGAACTATGGAATAAAAAGCTAAAGTTCCGAACTCAGATCCAGGAGTTAACTTCCAGTAAACTTTACAATACCTATAACAGCGTAGAGCTGTCACCGGAAAGGATCATACCGATATTCTCCATATCAAGGATAGAAATTGAAAATAAAGGCTATCCTGACCTGCTCGATTCACTTCTTCTTCTTGATAGGATGGTAAGAATAGAGGTCGAGGCCGGCAGGCTTAATGAGAACTACAGGGTCGTGTGTTTCATCATAACTGCCCATGGTCCAAAAACGAATCTGCCGGAAAATTTCCCGATCATGCTCAATGAAGAGACGCTGATCGGTGAAGAGTTGCGGATCCAAAGGATGATCGAAAAGAGAGGACTTGAATGTTCCAGACTTCCAAATGGTGACAGGTATGTCTCTGCTATTCTTTATCCTCAATGGTTGTCTAATAATGATGGTGGTTTCAACATGACGGTCGATGAGTTCATGGCTGGTTGTATTGCCGGCATATTCCCATCCCGCTATGAGCCATTCCTCTTAACCGGCCTTGAGGCAGGAAAGGAAGCAACCCCCAGTATTGTGAGCAAGGTCTGTGGATTCAGTGATGCACTAAAGACCGTCAAGCGCCTTGTGATGGGGATGGGAGGAGTACTGGTAGTTGACAATATCGATCAGGCCTATCTTGAAACGATAGCAGATTATGCACTTACCATGGATTACTTTATAGACACTTACACTGACGATAAGACAAAATACAATTTCCTATGCCAGGAAGCAAATCTCCTTGCCAGGGACATGAACTGGCAGGAGCCTACTAAGCAATATTACGAGATGCTTACAGGTACAAAACCAAAACATGAGCACAAGGACCTGTAAAAGGCGATCAGTGCTCTGATGCAAGGTGACTGAGATATATTACTAAAAAATAACTAGAGTAGCTATAATATAATAACCTGGAATATTATATTGGGGATGATGGGGAAAATGTCAGAGATACGTAAACATTATTTTCTGGATGAGTATTGCATAATTGCACCCGGAAGAAGTAAGAGACCTTCGGTTTTCAAAGCAGAAAAGAAAGAAGGAACAAACAGCAAATGTGTATTTTGTGCCGGTGAAGAAGATAAAACACCGCTTGCAACTGCTGTTTATAAAAATGGTAACATCCTGAAGGATTCCGAAGTTTCAAGAATAACAGGATGGGATGTGCGTTGCATACCAAATCTTTACCCTGCACTTGCTCCGGATACCAGTGAAGTCAATTCCGATCCCTATGTGATTCCAGGCTATGGTTTTCATGAAGTTATCGTCGAAATGCCTTCACATGAGAAAGTGATACCCGATCTTTCCGACGAAGAAATGGCATTACTTATGAAGGTATATCAGGATCGTGTAATACACTACGAATCTATGGATAAGATAGAATACGTTTCACTTTTCAAGAACTGGGGAGAAAAGGCAGGTGCATCTCTGGAACATACACATTCACAGCTGATAGCAATGCCAATCAAACCTCCGGTGTTAATGGAAGAAATGAAAGCCATCGATTCATATTCAGGATGCCCTTATTGTGATATTGTAGAGAAAGAAGGGATAAGTGAGAGGGCCATATATCAAAATGAGCATTTTCTGGTTATAGCGCCTTATTGCTCAAAAGTTCCATATGAGATGTGGGTTCTGCCTAAGGTACATATAAATCACATATCTGGTTTCGACCAGGACCAGTTGAACTCTCTTGGAAAAGCAATTCATTCTGCTTTATCAAGCCTATGGAACAACATTGGCGAGATCCCTTATAATTACATGTTCTATCAGTTACGGGATGAAACTGGATATCACTTTAACTTAAAGATTCAGCCGGTCACAACTAAGACAGCGGGATTTGAGAAAAATACCGAGGTATTCATCAATACAATGCCGCCTGAAACGGCTGTCAATTATCTTCAGGGCAATTTTTAAAGCCGCTTTAGATGATAATTTTAAATATTTATAGACATATTTACATAAGAATATAAAATAATTAGGGTTGAAAAAAAATGGGGAAAAATTTGAACATCGGGATGTTCTCCTGGGAGAGTTTACACTCGATAAAAGTAGGCGGTATAGCACCGCATGTTTCCGAACTTGCAGAAGCTCTTGCTGAGAAGGGACATTCAGTGCATATATTTACAAGAAATCATGAACTTGAACCATATGAGAGAGTCAATGGAGTTCACTACCATCGTGTGAACCATTCTCTTGACGGAGGACTTGTCCAGCAAATGGATAGTATGTGTGATTCAATGTACTCAAGATTCCTTGATGTTACGGAGGAACATGGCAAGTTCGATATATTGCATGTCCATGACTGGCATCCTTTCAATGTTGTTTCAAGGATCAAATATGAATTTGGAATTCCTTTCATGACCACATATCACAGTACCGAATGGGGAAGGAACGGTAATGTACATGGGGACTGGTGGGAAGCCAGGGAAATATCTCACAGGGAATGGAAAGCCGGTTATGAAGCCACGAGTGTCATATCCACTTCACAACAACTTACAGACGAGGTCAAGTTCCTGTATCAGATCCCTGATGAGAAGATCTCTATCATTCCAAATGGTATCTTCCACGGAAAAATGAAAAAGGAAGTTGACGCCGGAGAAGTGAAAAAAAGATTTGGGATCCATCCTCTTGCACCGGTTGTTCTGTTCATAGGACGTATGAGCTACCAGAAGGGTCCTGATCTGCTTGTTCAAGCAGTTCCTAAAGTGAAAGATCATCGCTGGGATACTCAGTTTATCTTCATTGGCGAAGGTGAAATGCGCCCTCACTGCGAGTCTCTTGCAAGTTCCGGAGAATGTTCTGATTGTTGTCATTTCCTGGGCTATGCGGATGATGAAACTGCCAGGGACTGGATAAATGCCTGTGATATTCTCTGTATCCCAAGCAGGAACGAACCTTTCGGGATAGTTGTTCTTGAAGGATGGGATGCTGAAAGGACCATCGTTGCAACAGATGCTGTACAAATAATCGATAATTTCGTTGATGGCATCCTTGTTTACAAAAATTCGGAGTCTATTGCATGGGGCTTAAATTACGTGCTTGATGATCTCTCCAATGGCAGCATGAGACAGGCTGGTAAAGAGCTTATCGACACCAAATACAACTGGCACAAGATCGCAGAACAAACAAGTGAAGCGTACCTTGATGCTCTCAAAAAATGAATTCCGATAGCATTAATGACTAATGCATTGGAAATATAATAAAATACGAGGCTTGTGAATGCAGTCAGTTTGCATCTGTTCAGAGGTACATCTACCTTGTGTGCTCAAATGGTATTGGCCATCTGAGGGTTATCGCTCTGCGGAGTTCGAAACATATTTCGACCAACCCCAGATATTCTCTGGCCTGGAACGAAATGCTCCGCAGATAATTCGTGCGAATGAAGCTTTGCTGGATTCCATTGATAATGGAGCAAAGTATACGTTTGATATATCCGGAATATTTTTAGATCAATGTAAGTGGAATCCTGCTTTAATTGGATCATTTCAGGAGCTTAAGGATAGGGGTGCCGGTTTTTCAGCCTCACCCTATTATCATTCAGTGTCATCCCTTTTCCCTGATAATAAAGAATTTAAAGAACAGGTTTCAATGCATCGGAACAAGATCAAAGATATCTTCAACATTAATCCCCGGACCTTCATAAATTCGGAACTGATACTTACAAAGGAGCTCAGTACGATCCTTAAGGAAATGAAGTTCAAGTGCCTTATTTCAGAAGGTTCGGAGAATCTCTTATATGGAAGTGATCCAAAACACGTTTATGGCGATCAAATACCAACATTGTTGCGCCATATATCCCTAAGTGAAGACATAGAATTGCGCTTTTCAGACCAGAAATGGATAAGCTATCCTTTGATAGCTGATAAATTTGCTTCATGGATAGCAAATATGGAAGGCGATGTTACGACATTGCATTTCAAATATAGCTCTATCCTTGCCCATCAGCAGAACAAGAGCGATATACTCCAATTCTTGATAGATCTTCCGGAAAGTTTTGAGAAATATGGGATTTCCATGGTAACACCTGAAGAAGCTTTGAAGAAATTCAAGACAAAGGAACTACCTTCTATCATGAACAGGTCAACCTCCCGTTATGGTATGCATAATCTTATGGGCAATCATCCCCAGCATCTGTACCTGCATGAGCTGATCGAGATAGGAAATATCATGGAATCCATAAAGGACGCTCCGGAATATAATAAATTGAATTGTATCTATCGATACTTTCAACAAAGTGAGATATTGCTGGAGATGGGGGATGAAAACAATAATCATGGATATGAAAAGGCTGTCAATATCTTCTCTGCGATCTCGGACTTTAAACGTGCAATACTGGAGGTGAAAGTATGAGATCTGTGTGTATGTACTTCCAGCTCCACCAGCCTTATCGTTTAAAGTGGTTCTGGCCGGATGACTCTAAAGGATTTGAAAGATATTTTGATGTTGCAATAAACAGGAACATCTTTGAAAAGGTTGCCAATAAGTGCTACCTTCCGGCTACAACTCTTCTGGCAGAACTCGTTGACCAGCATGAAGGCAATTTCAAGTTCAGTGTTTCAATAACCGGAACTCTTCTGAGCCAGTGTGAAAAATGGAATCCTGATGTCCTTGATATTTTCAACCAACTTGCTGATTCAAAATGTGTGGAATTCCTTGATGAAACAAATTATCATTCTCTTGCAGGTCTTTTTGATAGCAAGGATGAGTTCAGGGAACAAATAAAAACCCACCATGATCTCACTTCAGACCTGCTTGGTGTAAAACCACAGGTTTTCAGGAACACAGAACTCCTTTACAATAATAGTGTTGCAGAGACTGTCTCCTCCATGGGTTACAAAGCCATCCTTACAGAAGGTGTTGACCAGCTGCTGGAATCCCGGTCTCCAAATCATGTCTACAAGGCAAAGGACTGTGACATCGCCGTTCTTATGAGGAATTATAAAATGAGTGATGACATAGGTTATCGTTTCTCAGCAAGATGGTGGGAAGAGTATCCATTAACTGCTGACAAGTGGGCATGCTGGGCATCTAAGGAACAAGGAGATTGCCTGAATATCTTCATGGATTACGAGACCTTTGGTGAACATCAATGGGCTGACTCCGGTATCTTTGATTTCCTCCGGGCTTTACCGAATGAGGTTCTTAGCAAGGGTCTTGAGTTCAATACTCCTTCCGAAGTCATTGAGAAATATGAACCGGTAGGAGAGATAGATGTCGGAGACTTTAACACAATTTCATGGGCAGATATGGAGAGAGATACAAGTGCATGGCTTGGCAACGATATGCAACGCAGATGCTTCGAAGAGGCAAAGCGGCTTGGCCCTTATGTAAAAAGAACAAAGGACCCGGAACTCATCAACATCTGGAAGCATCTTCTGACCTCCGACCATTATTACTACATGAGCACAAAATGGATGGGTGATGGGGATGTCCATTCTTATTTCAGTATTCATACATCACCATATGATGCAGCAATAAATTTTATTGCAGTATTATTGGATTTCAAATCCTGTGTTTTCAGGAAACTGGCTGAAATTGATAAGTGAATTATCAATAGACGAACGAATAATGAATGAATAAGCTGAAAGGATCCTAAAATGGAGCGATATGTTTGATCCGGCATCCAAATGCCATACTTGGCAATGATAAACTGCTTATATCAATGGGTCAAAAGGGCGATCTACAGGGATTTTTTTACCCCCGGCGAGATTGGGCTCAACACGTTGGAGAGTCCAAAGCCTGCATTTACAAAAATGGAAAATTACTATGGCTGGATTCTCCTGAATGGAATGTGAAACAGGAATTTCAGGGTGATACGAACATAGTTAAGACCCACCTGTCCCATTTTTCCGGTATCGAAGTATCAATTCATGATTTTGTGCATCAGTCCAGTACGATCCTTGTAAGGAAATATGAGATCACCTCAAAAGAACATTTCACTGGCAAATTTTATTATTATTCTAATTTCCAGGTTGGAGAAACCCATAAAAAGAACTCTGCTTTTTGTGATGTGAACAGCGGTCTTCTTGTTCAATACATGCACAACTTCTACGTCGGCCTGGCAAGTGCTCCGGGATTTGAAGAATGGCATGTCGGCAAGATACAGGAGAACGGATGGGTTGCAAGTGCCAGAAATGATATGGAAGATGGCAAGCTCCAGCAAAATATGGAAGATATAGGCGATATGGACAATTCGATAGGCTGGGACCTTAACCTCCGGTCTGGCGAAACAGTAACGATCACACTTTTTATCGGCATTGCTTCAGAAAGACAGTTGATATACGACCTGATGGACGATGTTCTGAAACAATCCAATGCTGACATGATGCATGGATCTGAAGATAGTTCAGATCAGTGGTTATCAAAGAAGCGACCTCTGGAGTTATCAGCACTTGATGATGATCCACTAATCAAAAAAGAGCTCAATAATTTATACTCTCGTTCATTACTCTCCCTTAAACTGCTGACCGATCACGATGAGGGATCATGTATCGCTGCTCCTGAGTTCGATCCTGCTTTTGAGATGTGCGGAGGATATGGATTTTGCTGGAACAGGGATGCAGTAGAATCTGTTCTTGCCCTGATGAATGCCGGCTATCCTGAATATGCAGAAAAGTTCATTGGATGGTGCAAAAGGACACAACTTCCTGATGGATCATGGTTCCAGAGATACTGGCTTGATGGAAAGGAAGCACCCTCCTGGGGTAATTTCGACGATACTACACAGATAGATGAGACCGGTTCAACGCTTTATGCAGTTGATCGATATTATCGGGAACTGGAAGGAACTAAAAAAGACGAAACTCTGGAAAACATCCGGGAAACTGTCTGGAAGGGTGCAGAATACCTTATGGGAAGGACCGAGCAGGGCCTTCATGATCCATGCAGATGCCTGTGGGAATCAGAAAAAGGGATATTCAGCTATACAAATGCTGCTATCTATGCCGGTCTGAAAGGTGCTGCTCATCTGGCTGAAGAGAATGATGAACACATGCTCGCTAAAAAGTGGTCTGACAGGGCTGACTTGGTCAGGAAAGAAACCATTGATAAGCTGTGGCTTAAGGAAGGTTATTTTTCCCGGGGTATTATTGACAACAATGTCCACAGAACTATAGATTCGAGCATGATAGGCACTTTCATTCCTTTTGGTCTTCTGTCACCAACTGATCCTGATGAAAAGGGTATGATACTCTCAATGATAGAGCATATTGAAAAGACTCTCAGGGTTTCGGTCAATGGCTATTTTGGGATCAAACGTTACGAAAATGATGATTATATCGGCGGTAACCCGTGGGTAGTCACAACACTATGGCTTTCCCGTGCCTTGCTGACTCTTGCTATATCGCTTAAGAACAGGGATGATGAATATGACCTGCTGGTGAATAAAGCAATTGAATATATAAAATGGACAATGAGGAGTGCAACGAGTACCGGTCTCCTATCCGAGCAGGTGGACAGGAATACAGGAAAAGCTGCATGGGCCAGGCCTTTGGGCTGGAGTTGTGCACTATTTATTGAAAATGCACTGCTTCTGGACCAGTTGAAAGAAGAGTGACAGATATTAAGTTCGAAGTGAATATATCTTAAGGTGTAATTCAGATGGATCCATTTGCAACATATAATGGTGAATTTGACCATACTTCTGCTATTTCCCGGGAATGGCTGATCACGAACGGCATCGGAGGCTATGCATCATCCACTGTCATTGGTGAGAATTCAAGAAAATATCATGGACTCCTGATAGCTTCTGCAAACCCTCCGGTTGACCGAAGGGTCCTGCTTTCTTCCCTTGATGAAGAGATCATTGTCGGACATGAGGTCTATCATCTTGCAACTCATAGTTATCCCGATACAATTTACCCGTCGGGTTTCGAATATCTCGATCGTTTTTCTGCTTCCCCTTTACCCACCTTTGAGTACAGCATCAGAAACATCAGGCTGATAAAGACCATTTTCATGATCTATGGACAGAACACGACAATTGTAAAATATAAACTGTTCAATCCCGATAATGAGGATATCGTTTTCCGGATATTACCTCTTGTTACAAACAGGGATTTTCACCATCTTGGGAAAGCAGGTGACATCCGTTTTAGTGAAATACATTATCCTACAGGAGTTCAGCTTGGAACTGATGATGGTCTTCTCCAGCTACGATCCAACATGCAGTATAGACGGAAACCTTACTGGAACTATAATATCGAGTATGACGTTGAACGTGAACGAGGGGAAGCTTATCAGGAAGACCTCTATAACCCCGGCTATTTTGAAAAACAAATTCATGAGCCTGCGTGTGAGTTATTCGTTGTGGCCTCGGATAGAATACTGAAAAAGAAGGATATCAATTCTGAATTTGTTAATTCCGGATATGAAAGGGAACTCCTAAGGCAGAAAGATTTGCAGGATCATTGCAATTTAAAGGGTGACTTCACACAGAAGCTCGTTAATGCTGCAGATTCTTTCATTGTTAAACGCAGTTCTACCAGCTCAGGATCGATCATTGCAGGCTATCACTGGTTTGCGGATTGGGGAAGAGATGCGATGATATCACTTCCGGGACTTACTCTTGTAACAGGAAGGTTCAATGATGCAAAAGATATTCTGACAACCTTTTCTGAGAACTGTTCAGGAGGCCTCATACCAAACCGTTTTTCCGATGATGGAATTTACCCTCCCGATTATAATACGGTTGATGCTTCACTGTGGTTCATCAATTCTCTTGGAAAATATTATTCCTATACGAAGGATGCAGGTTTTGTCAGGGAAATGTGGAAAACAGTTGTGTCCATAATTCAGAATTACACTGAGGGAACCTTATACGGAATTCGAATGGATGAGGACGGACTCATTGAGCATGATGCTCAGCTTACCTGGATGGACGTGAAGATCGGGGACATGGAGATCACACCAAGGGCAGGAAAAGCCTGTGAGATAAACGCTTTGTGGTATAATGCGCTATGTACTGCCATCCGGCTGGGAAAAATATTAGGTGAAGACACAGAGAAGTATCAGAAAATTGCTCAACTGGCAAAGAGCAACTTCACTGAAACTTTCTGGAACCAGAAGGATATGTGCCTTTATGACTGCGTTTCTGTAAATGAGGATATGTCGGTCAGTAAAGATGCAGCTGTCAGGCCGAACCAGATATTTGCAGTCTCACTTCCCTACACGATGCTTGATCATGAAAAGAAAATGATGATCGTTGAAAAGGTGAAGGAAGATCTATTAACTCCTTTTGGACTGAGGTCCTTATCGCCGAAAGACAGCCGCTACAATGGAAGATACCAGGGTAGCATAGATTGCCGGGACCACGCATATCATAACGGGACTGTCTGGGCATGGTTACTCGGACCTTTCGTTACTGCATATGCAAAGGTCAATAACAAGTCTCCGTTAAGTCTGGAATATTGCAGGCACTTGTTAGTTCATTTTGAAGCTCACCTTGATGAGGCTGGAATAGGAACGATCTCCGAGATATTTGATGGCGATTCGCCACACAGACCCGGTGGATGTATCTCACAGGCATGGAGTGTTGCCGAAATACTGCGGACCTATGTTGAAGATCTGAATGGTCAAAATTAACACCGTAAATATGGGATCGGGATATAAGGAACTTTGAACTCACTTCCTTTCATACTCAAAATAACTGCACACATCCCCATCGCACCTTATCACACTCCCCTTTACTTTGCCCTCAGAGATGTCAAGTTGTATAGCGCTGGGTTCAGCAACTCCAGGTACGATCGCACTTCCAGGAGAAAGCAGAAGCACCTCATAATCCTCGATGATCGGATGGTGGAAATGCCCGAAGATCAGAACATCTACGCCCATCTCTTTTGCAAGATAGCGCAGACCGTCCGGGTTGTCAGATGTCAGTTGCCCCTTGTGAATGACACCTACTTTGACACCTTCAACCTCAATGACCTGCCTTTCAGGCAAAAGTTCCATCAATTCAGGTACATCGGTGTCCCCACGAACTGCAACAAGTTCTCCTAAACCTGCCAGTTCATTGTAACATTCCATTGTCTCAAAATCCCCTGCATGGATCAGGATATCACTGTTCTTCATAATTGTGACCAGGTCACCCGGCAACAACTCCAGAAGCGACTGCCCGGCTTTAATATGTGTGTCTGATAAGATAATTAGTTTCATGTAACCCCCATTAAATAATTAAAATTGTACATTACTGGCATATAATGATTACTCCCCCCATACTTCCTATAGATATCATTGTGAAATTTTGTTAGTCGAAATACCGATCATCCTGTTGGCAAGCCAGGGAGAAGTTGCTGTTACGATCAGCACGAGTAACCAGATGCGTCCTTCAAAGATATTGTAATCATATAGCAGGTGCTGCCAGGAATAACCTATGACAAAATGTCCGAAGAAGAGTTCAAAGGATACTGTCAGGCGCATCCACATCAAACCAACATAAATAAACTGTATGGATGTGCCCGAAACACCTGAATATTTCAGGAAAACGTAGGTAACTGCAAATATGAGCATGCAGAAGATCACCGAACTTATCTGGTGGGTAAGAAGTTCATCTGTATAGGGTGCATAAAGCCCCCCTGACATACAATTCAGTATGGCAGGTATGATGAACAGCACCCAAATACCAAGGGAATAAAAGTAAAGTTTCGGGATCACATTAGTAATTTTGAGCTTTGAAGATAAAAACTTATTTTTTTATTTAAAAATTAATGTTGTAAGTTTATAGATGTAATTCAGTGTTTTTTATTGTTCTGTTTTATTTGAAGTTGCGTGGATGAGTTTAATGAGTAGGAAAAAGGAAACGTTTGCTCATATCGATGAGCCTGAAATATGTGATTCGGTAAACGAAGAAGAGTTTGCCAGGTTAATTCTCCGGGAGCTTGAAGGCTACGTTTACGATGGAATGACTACTAGGGAATTCTGTAAGTTGCTTAAGAAGAACTTTGGTGTTGCTGCCAAGTATTGCTGTGATTTAATTCAGCGTATGAAGATCGAGCTTGATATGTACTGCCCTGATCGTCAGCATCTGTATTTTGTTAGAGGTTGAAGTTGAACAATTTTGTACATATACTTGTGCATAATATTTTTATATATTTAAATATATAAAAATAGTTAGAGCATTAGTAATAATGATCAACTTTGGACAAAATATAGAATACTTCGATAGCAATTGCAATAGCAGTAAATAAATATGCATCACTACAAAGTTTAAAATTTTTAATTTTGAATTTAAGGTATACAATTTGAAGCAATAAGCTAGATGATAATAAAAGAGAAATTATTCCAAATCCCACGTAACTAATGCATAACGTTTGGTAACTAGCATCCCATTCAACAATTGGAAGTTTTTCATAAGGGATATTCTGAGTGATTAATATTAGAAGTTGAAATAAATATTCTTTTCTTAAAGAAATTAAAAGCAAATATGATCCCGAAGATAAACCAAAACAAATTCCTAAAAAAGTCCCAACAATTGCCATAATGTTATTTTCAAAATCTTTATTAAAATTATGTTCGATTCTATCTTTTTTAAAATAACTGAAAATGGCTATTCCTAAAATTAATATATATCCTAGACTAATTAGAAATAATAATTTGATTGATCGTTTTTTCTGCACTTCAACTATTTCTTCCAGGTTTTCAATTGCATTGTAATTAACATCACGATCAATTGAATAATTTAAATTTTGATAGTTTACATCATTAGTAAGATGGAGATTACCAACAAATTGGTATGAATCGATTCCAATATGTTCGTGTACCCATATGCTACTATAATCAATGGAATACAAAATTGTAAAACCGCCAATAAGAAAAATCGATATAATTATTATTATTTTGCTCCAATCCTTTAGTCTCCAATGATCAATATACAAAATGCTTCCTGATACTAAATCATTTAATTTTTTCAACTTAAATCCTCATATTTGGTAATGAATGTTAAATTTAAATAAAATTATACATACTTAAAATTATCTGATATGTTAAAATAAACCAAAAATACTAATTATTAGACATCACTCCGACAAGCAACACTTGTATTTTGTTAGAGGAAAGGTCAAACACAGTACCATTTCAAAAATCTTAAATTGTATTAGTTTTTTATTGACTGTTTATAAGATTATGAAGCGGAGGTATAAGATGGTTTCAGTAAATTACTTTGAGATACTAATTGATTTTCTAAAAAATAATATAGACAAAGATTTTGAATCTCCGAGAAGAGTATTTCAACGTAAAAGAGTTCCAAAAAATTTCAAAATAATAGATCTTAATGAGTCTAAACAAAAAATAAAGCTTCAATTTAGATCTGAAGATGAATTAGAATCAGGAAGCATTTTGTATATTGATTATTGGAGACTAAAGGAAGCCATCTCATTCCTTAATGGTTGTGATTTTGTTCCTATTGGATCAAGTATATCGGAAAACTATAATGTGAATTCACTTGAAGGCAGACTGAAAGAAATAGCAAAAACAAAATATAACAAATCGACTGATACAAAAACAGCACCTCATATTGTGGATTTATTGGCTTTGTCTGGTAATGCTGAATTGGGTGAAACCATATCTGACAATGGAAGAAAGGTTGATGGTGTTAGATTTAAGCCCCTTAAATTATTAAAGTTCAGATCATTAACGAATAAGGAAGAATTCGACCGCGCTAAAGAAATTATTGAAAAAGGCAAATTTTACTGTTCTAAATTATGGGATCATAATGATCCTATGGAAGGAGTATTTTCAACTTATTGCCAGGAATCAATTGATACTTTATTTTCTGAAAAAAATGCTACTGTGTTTTGTTCATTAAGTCATCGGAATGCTTTAAATAATCCACTGCTTTGGGGTTATTATGCAAGTGGTTTTAAGGGAGTTGCTATTGAAATTGAAGTTACCAATGAGAATTCTATAGATAATGGCGAAATAAAAAAAATCACGTATGATAACGATTCTTCTAGTAACAATAAAACAGTAAAAGAGATTATCACGAGAAAATTCCCAAATTGGGAACATGAAAACGAGTATCGATTTTTAATAAATGGGGATAAAGGAGCTTATTTTATTGGCAATATTGTAAGAGTTTATTTTGGTTCTCCTTATGAAAATGTTGTAAATTTTGATGATATAAAGAATAAAGCAAAGTATCTAAATGAATACAATAAGTTCAGAAAGCAGTTAAAAGATTATATAGAAATAACGAATTCTCCTAACCGGATTAAAATCGATATTAAAGACTTCATTCCCAATATTACATGAACTTTTAAGCACATGCTCAGTCTGCAGCTGCAAAGAACAAGAAATGATGGGGAATTATGCCCTCTTTCTTTGTATGAAATACTATATTTTAAAACATTATCAATAATAATGTTCTTTTAAGAACTCATCCAAAACGGGATAATTCATATGAGTTGTTCCAATTTTATTCACAGCTCTTCTATATGGGTTAAATGTCTTTCCTTCAAAGTGATCTTCATACTTATATGATCTTATATTATCAACATCAATAATATGACAGAAACTCATCCACTTTTCGTTAGAATCGAAGGAATAGCCTGTTTTGACTTTAGCTACACTAAATGAACCATAATCTGGGATCCGTGGAATAAATATTACATCTCCCTTGACCATGTCCTTCATTTGGTGTAATACTTTGTATCTTCCACATGCACGATTACATTTCACATCTTTATCAAATAATCTGAAGTGAAGTTTTATGAAATTAATTGTCCAATCTTCTTCATTTTTTGATAAATCTGTGCTTAGTCCTTCAAATTTCCATCCCCAACCTTGTCTCAATCTTCCTTCATATAATTCTTTTATTAAGATGGAATAATTAATTTCTTGGTAATCCGACATATCAATTTTTTCAAAAAGGATATCGTTCTCCAATGGGAATACATCTTCTTTGTATTCCTTCACTTCTTTTTTCACTCGGCTTCTATCAACGTCTAATGAGCACACGCCTGCCTTTCCACCAGATTCTAGCGTTAATCTGGATAGCCAAATATTATTTGCCATATATTACCACCCTTCAATTTTTAATTATAAGTGGAAACAGTTGTAACTACATATATATTTTTGGAAATTGTGATATGGCTCGATTTCAAGATAATGGAGTAACGATGTGGGAAGATACTCATCGTTTCTATATTGGACCCGGTGAAACTTACCAATTTGTCTTCCACTATGATGCAAATGAAAACATGGATGTTTTCAGTTATTGTGTGAATCCAGCAACATATATTGAAACAATTCAATCAATTTTAATGGTGCTGGAAAGGTACAATGAGCATCCTTTTTTATTCTTAACATTCCGCTTTTTTACTTAATCCAAAAGATGAATATCGAGCTTGACATTACTGCTCTAATTGGCAGCGCGTGTACTTTTATCATTTATTAAAAATTCAACTAACCATTTCGATAATTCACAAGTCTTCGAAAGAATAAGTAGCTTCATATAGGCTCCTAAGTTCATCGGGTATTTTCCCTATGGTATGATTTATTACAGTTTGAATCTTGCGCGGATGGCCGTTTATACCTACTCTTTCTCCTTCGATTTCAACAAACCCGGGAACAAAAACATTGAGGCTTTCTATTATTGATTGCAGTTCTTTCTTTGAAATGTTTCGGCCTGTTAGCTTATTTACTTCCCTTCGAACAACCCCGATCTCAGGAGGTTCTGTATCAGTAGATTGGATCTCGTAAATTACATCAAGTATTTCTTTTATAGGGCCAGTATTAACTTTCTTTGATTCAACATTGTTAATCCACTCTGAAACTTCAGCAGGAGTATGGCATGTTTCAAACAAATCACGAAGTTTTGATAAACCAATCTGTTTAGGCACTGAAAGTAATAATAAATGGCACAAATCAGGAATAGTGATAACAGTTACTTTTTGTAGTTTTGCTTCTTTAGAAACTGCACTATCTGGGTTTTTTGCACCTGCGTAATTAATCGAAACCACGATAGCAAAATCTGCATTATAACTAGTCTGATGCCTTTTTATTGCAGAAAGTTTCGTCGTACCTGCTTGTATTTTATCCTTGCCTGTGCTTTTTGCATCGAAAGTGAGGGAATAGTTTTCATTCTGATCACTACTTGAGAATCCAAGTACTGCATTCGCTATCCCATCTGGCTCACCATTACCACCAATCTTTCTTGACTCAAATCCCAATGACAGAAATGCTCTATGTACAGCATCTTCAAGTCCAGTAGAATCTGCCTTCGAATCTTTAAGCAATTGGGCAACCGCAGTGACTCCTTCACGATCCGACAATGATAATTTTCGGAGAGTGTTGTCTCTACGCTTCATTATTGCATTTACATTTGATTCATCGATACCAAGTTCATAAAGATGGGCTTCAGTCAAAACTTCAGCTATTACAAGGAACTGGACAGGTAATGTGTCTCGATATGCATCACTATAATTTGCAATATAAGGATGGAGAAAATTAATCTTGAGTTTTCCGGTGATTAAGTCAAGTTTACCAATTGGATCACTTGAGTCCAGAATCTTCCATTCTATTTCTTTAATAATTGTTTCGTCACTTGACATTTCCCTTTTAAGGTTTTTTAATAATGCCACTTTTTTGTCTAAAGGTGGTTTTTCTATGAGGAATGGGTTTATAATTTTTCCATCATAAAAGTTCTTTGCAAAAGCATAGAGAGGTCTCTTTGAAAGAGTTAATGATGTTTGTGACAAACGATATGAAATGCTTTGTTCTCGATCAATACGGTTTTGTTCATCAAAATGATATTTTTTAACTTCATTATTGATTTTTTTCTTGAGATACTCTTTTAATTGATTTAATGGCAAAGATTCTTTAATTGATTCGCGAGTAGAAGTTAAGTTTTCATCTAACTCATCTGCATGTATTTCAATTCTAGATCTATTAAATGGACCATGTGAAAATGCACTCATTCCCAAAAGAGGATCGTCTAAGTTTACTAAACGATCTCGCACAATCAAAAATATACCATGGCTCCGCCCCAACTCAGAAGCTTTACTGCCATCTACAAGGGAATCTTCATAGAGGTCGATTTTACCATAAACTCCTTTTAAATTATCAAAATCAACAAAAAACGCACCATTTTCCTCTCTTGGCGATGCAACATCTAATCCTTCTGCTGCGTGATCATCTTTTCCCAAAACCCACGTTTTACGTATTGGTTTATTAATTTTTGATGATTGAACTTTGTTTCCATTATAATGAAGTGAAAATCCTGGGTTAAGAGGCAACGCCGTACTTAGAATCCATTTAAGTCTCCCTTCTTTAATTTCTAATGCTTTGGGTTTTAATTCAGTAAGAAGTGAAAAAGTCCACGCCTCTGCAGCATTTGATCCAAAAAGTTCAAAAGGCATTTTTTGTGAAGCTGAATTGTTAATATATGTATCCAGTACATTTTTAACGTCTTCTTCACTAATTTCTCTTTCATCAAGTTGTAATTTTTCTTTGTCATCCGTTATTCCTGAATAGTCCATAGTAGTGGCTAAAAATTTGCCATCCTTTTTACAAATATATGACAATTTGCGTGCTAAAATATAAGTCGCCAATTTTCCTATTCCAAAACGACCAATTTGCAATCGTTTTTTATCTAAATTTGGATTTTCTCTCTTTGCAGATTTCCCAATATTCCATAGATCTTTTAGACCCTGCTGATCCATGCTTTCTCCGTTGTCACAAACCCATATGTGAGCACCGTCTACGCTTAAATCGGAAGGAACATGGACTGCAACTTTATCTGCAAAGGCATCATATGAATTGCACACGAGTTCTTCAAAAGCTTTATTTGGACTTGAATACAATCCACCTGAAAACAATTCGATGATACGATAGTTTATTTTTACATCTATTGTATCAATGACTTCCCCACATGTTTCGACTGACATTATTTTCTCCCAATTAGAATAAACTCTTCACTGTATATTTTGTGTCCACTACCATCATTTGTAAATCTACCCTTGCTATCTCGATAAGGAGTCAATATTTTGTTGCTAATCTTACGCTTAGTAACAATCACTTCACTAAATCCACAATTTTTAAGTGATTCGGCAAGATGAAGTGCATTATTGATACGAACACCTTTGTACTCAGTGTTGCCGATTACGAAAAGTGCTGCACCACCACTATTAAGCATTGAATAACATGATGTTGCAACTTGTTGCATATCCAAAAAATACTTTGCTACAGAACGAGCCTTTCCATTATGTTGATCAGCTAATCTAGAAACAATATTAGTACCAGTATTATTCAATTTTTTTAATTCTCGTTCGAAATTGTAAACATGGTGGCGACTTCCGATTGACCCTTCTCTTAGTTCCCTGAAATCATCTGCAAAATCAAGCCACAAACTTGATAGTTGGTGCAAATCGGCATATTCATAAGAAGTTACATAGGGAGGACTTGTGATAATCATATCAACTTTTGGCTTGTTCAATGTAGGATCTAACAAGTTTCCAGTTACTACTTCGGCTAATGACTTTCCGATTAAGTCACTTTCTTCATTTGCTTTTGCCATAAAGCGATATTGTTCAATAAAGACTTGAAGAACATCAACGGGGATTTTATGTGGATCTACTTGTGGTTTTATTGATTTCGTAAGCCACCTGGATGTTGGCTTTAGGATATTTGAAAATGCACACAAAAAAAACATACGATATTTACTTTTGTCAGGCGTTGAATCTTTAATTGCTATTTTTAAGCGCAAAAGATCCTCATAACTTTTTTGATCATACCAGTATTTCAAGCGTCCATTGGCTGACTCATAGCACTTGTTATCAACAGGTATTTTATTATATGCACAAACGATAGCTTCATAATACGTATCCAATCTGCCAATCTGATATTTGTGACTTTTTGCTTTGGCTATCATCGTAGCGACTGGGTTCAGGTCACATCCCCAAAAATCAATATTATTTCTCTTTGCTTCGAAAGCAACTGTCCCACAGCCACAAAATATGTCAGCAACTTGATTTGTGTTTAGAGAGTTTTCTTTTGCATATTCAAGAGCTTTTGTAGTTATAAAAGCTGGGAACTTTGCTGGATAAGAATGAATTCTGTGCATTTTTAGTTCTTTTTCATTTCCAGTATTCCAGAAAGGATCAATGGGTATAGATTCAAAATCTATTTCCTGTAAGTCATTAATTTGAATCATTATGTGTCTTCCTGGCGAACTAATTATGATTATAGTTTAAAATTGCATTGCACAAGTATTTTTTAGTAATACATACTAATTATTTTTGTACATATACTTTTTGTAATTTATTGCAGTTTTCCCAATACCCCTCTTCCAAAATCAGACTTAACCAAAGATTCAAGCAGTTGAGGTGTAATCTTCTCATGAACCTGCACATGCTCAAGAGCTTCATGGTCAAGTACCAGGGAACATTGGCTGCAGAACTTATCGTCCTGACGAAGTACATTGTTACAACATGGACAGTTATTTAGTGTAACATGACGACGATTTTATTTATTCAAACCATCTTTTTCGTTGATCTCCTGCTCGTTGAGAACATAGAGTATCCCAGTTCGTTATAGAGATTTCTCTCTCCTTCAATAGATCAAAAAAAAGAATAAAGAAACTACTTTAATGTCTCAAAGTCCCAACATCCTCAAACCCTTGCCTCTGGCCAGTGCCGGCCTGCTTGACAAGTTTTTCGGGATGGAACAACATGTTAACGACATTCAAGGCATGTTCACGGGAGCGCATTTCCATAAGAAATGCCAGTTCCTTTTCGTCCTTAGCCTCATCTTCATGAACGAACACCTCTATGATGTGGGTGTTCGTCATAAGCTGTGCCTGTATAATGCCGGTTGAAGCTTCATGTGCGCAGATCTTATCCTGTTCCTTGGCTCCGGGCATGCCTAAGGCTATGACGATGTCGCATCCTTCTTCTTCTATGAGTTTCTTGGATGCTACCGGCAGGTCCTTTACGCCGGGAACTGTGATCCGCTTGATCTTAGCGGACACGTTCTGCTGGATCTCATCGACAGCAGCACGTCCCATGTTGAAACGTGCAAAGGTCGTGTCTACTACGCCTATGGTCTTCATGTGATTCAAAGTGTGTCAAGTACGCTGGCAGCTGCCTCTGTGCCTGCACCGATCGCATTAACAACGCCGAGTTTCTTCAGTACAAGTTCGAGTTCCTGGATTGTCAGCATGATGTCCTTTGGTGCGACATTGCCCATGCTTCCGATCCTGAAGATCTTGCCGCTGAGTCTGTTCTGACCGCCGGCGATGATGATTCCCTTGTCCATCATTCCGCCCTTGATATCGTTGCCGCTGACACCTTCAGGTGCTTTCATTGCAGAAACGGTGTTAGAGTAACCGCTGACCTCATTGAGCTGTGGGAACATCTCGATACCCATAGCGTCCATTGCAGCACGGATAGCAGCAGCACCGGTTGCCTGGCGCTTTGCCCTTGCTTCCATACCCTCATCCATCACGATCATCAGTGCTTCCTGAAGTCCGAAGAACAGTGGTACTGCAGGTGTGTATGGTGTCTGGGACTTGTCTGCGCTCTTCTTGTATGCCTTAAGGTCAAGATAGTATGGCAGGTTTTCCTTGGTCATTGCATCAAATGCACGCTCGCTTACGGAGAGCATGGAAAGTCCTGGTGGTGCAGCAACACATTTCTGGGAACCTACTACAGCGATGTCAACTCCCCACTCATCGACCTTAACATCATCTCCACCGATGGAGGTAACGCCGTCCATTATGAACAGAGCATCGTACTTCTTTGCAAGCTTTCCTACTTCTTCTGCAGGATTGCGGATACCTGCGGAAGTTTCGTTGTGGACCATTGTGACAGCTTTTGCGCCTTCTGCAAGCTTTTCTTCCACAAGGCCGAGGTCAACGGACTGTCCCCATTCAAACTCAAGAGGAACTACCTTACCGTATCTGGCTGCGATGTCCTTGAACCTTTCACCGAACTTACCGTTCTCGATAGCGACGACCTTGTCGTCCTTATCGATGGTGCATCCGATAGCAGCTTCCATTGAAGCTGTTCCTGAACCGCTGACTATCATGAGATCGTTCTGCGTCTGGAAGATCTCTTTGAGCATTGCAGTACAGTCATCAAACATTGCAGAAAATTCCTTACCCCTGTGGTTGATCATGGGTTTTGACATTGCCCTAAGCACCTTTGGTGCAACAGGAACAGGGCCAGGCATCATAAGTAATGTGTCTTCAAGGTCCATATAATTCTCCTGGTATTTTTATAAATTAATGAATGTCGTATCTAATGTAAACCTAGTATATAACTGGTTTCATGGAGTTGAAGGTTCTTGAACACTTTGCTTGTCCACGTTGGTAATTAGTAATGCATTCTATTAAAAAATAGAGATGTTATACGTTGAGCTGGTTATTACCTGATGTAGAATGGTGATATCTCCTCGACTTTTATAGGGTTTGCAGTGGCATCTGTCTGGACTCTACTACTGTTCATCTCTTTCATACGTTACTTCGCACCGTCGGTTGATGGGCATTTCGGGATTTTATACCAAAATTCTCATAATTATGATAATGCGCATCTGTTTTCATTTTTGCAGAGAGTTTATATATTAATAATCACATAACTTTTATTTGATATTAGATGATCCTAGTAAGGCATCTAATAAAAGTAGTATAAAAGGGGGCAGCAGTTATGAAAATAGTAAAATTGACTGTGATTTTGATTGCGATGATGACTTTACTGGCTGTTATGCCAGCTGCAATGGGTCATAACTACATCGATGTAAAACCGGGTTCATGTCCAAATTCAATCAACATAAATAGAGGTGGAGTACTACCAGTCGCTATTCTTGGCGGAGAATTTTTGAATGTGACGGATATTAATTTAAGTGAACCAATCGAGTTGGGTTTCTATAAACAAACTGGACCAGGAGTATTCGAACTAGTATATGTTCCATACCTGAGATACAGCTTTGAAGATGTGGCAGGTCCAGTTATAGTGCCTGATTCAGAATATCCATGCTGTGGAACACCTGGACCAGATGGGCTTATGGATTTAAGTTTGAAGTTTAATATGACGGAACTTGTCGCCGCTGGTCTTTCTGCAGATCTACCTGAAGATAAGCAGAAAGTAGAAGTCCGCTTTACGGCACTAAACACCACGAGTGGTCAGGAAGAAATCATAAGATCGCAGTGGGATTGCATAAGACTGATGGATAAGGGAGGAGGGCCAGATGCAAGCCCAGCACAAGCAAACAATAAGAAAATGAAGTGACTGTAATTGCCAGTGGTGTGGAATCAATCCATACCTCTTTTATGTTTTTGTTTTATCAAAACTTTGCAGTCCAAGTTTTTATTTATTCACTTTCTGTTTTAATATCCAAATATTCGTTCGTTTTTTGGGTTTAACCATGCAAAAGCTTGATCACATCGTGCTTTGTGACAAAACCGGTGGTAACTCCTTTTTCGAGTACCAGAACAGCAGGATTTCGCTCAAGCATGTGTGAGATCACATCAAGTTCAGTAGTTGGTGAGACGGTCGGGAATGCATCTCCCATCATATCCTTGATCTTCATCTGGGATATGGTAGAAGCCTTCCTGTCTGCCATGTATTTGATGATAGTGTCCTCGGAGATACTCCCCACAGGGACTCCATTATCGATCACCGGAACCTGCGAAAACCCATGTTTTTCCATCAGGTTAACAGCGGATTCTACGGAATCCTCAGAGGAAACAAATATCACAAGACTGTGCATTATGTCCTTTGCAAGTATCTTTTCCTTTTCAACTTCCTCAAAAGCGGTGAATATTTTCCTGAGTGTGGAAAGCCGGGGGTCAACATCGCCGGATTCTATACGGGCTATCAAAGGCTGACTAACACCCGCACGCTTTGCAAGACCGCTCTGTGTAAGGCTCAGTTCGATCCTTTTCTGCCTTAGTCTCTCAGGAGTCGGAAGTTGCATAATATTACTGATAGTAATGATTCTATTTAAAAGGTTTGATTATTTAATGCAAAAATATGCTAAATGATTGCAACAGGCAGACATTTATATGTTTATCATTAAAATATAATATTAGGGATTAGGGGACCGAGGTTAGTATAATTGTTCTATAATGGAACTTCGTTCTTTCCTTTGAGTTTCTTATTTAAGGTAAATTAGATCTCATTCATATAATTTGTATTATATCTATGCGCTTTCGCCAAGGTGTGCGATATGAAAATGGATGATGTGCCTCTAAAAGTGAAACTGATCCTTTACATCGGATTCAGTGTCCTTATAGTAATGGCTGTTACAACGGCCATCATTATCAATACCAGCACATCCCAGTATGAGGAACTTGCATATAAGAAATCCATAGATAAAGCAAGCAATTATGCAAACCAGTTCAACTCGGACATGCAATCGAACATGGCCATTGCAAGGACCATCGCAAGCACACTGACCGTTTACAATTCCTCTGACAGGAATGAAGTTAACGATTTCCTAAGGGAGATCCTTGTTGATAATCCCAATCTGATAGGTACCTATACTGGTTTTGAACCTAATGCTTTTGACGGAAGAGATGCTGAATTTGCAGATACTGAAGGATATGATTCCACAGGCCGCCTTGTACCTTACTGGAACAAGATCGGAGGGACCATGTTCGTGGAACCCCTTATTGACTATGATACCTTAGATTATTACCAGTTGCCAAAACAGCTTGAAGAGGAAGTACTTACAGAACCATACCTGTATCAGGGTGAACTTATTGCGAGCTATGTAGCACCAATAATGAGGGAAGGTGAGTTCGTTGGTATCGGCGGTGTTGATGTCTCACTCAACTACATCGATGAGATCGTTTCCAATGTAACTGCTTTTGAAGCCGGCTATGCTTTTACGACAAGCAATACTGGTATACTGCTATCTCATCCTGTACACAAGGAATGGATCGGGACAAAGACACTTGATGATTTTAACGATCCAGAGATATCACGCATGGCTGACGACATCATCGTCGGAAAGGGAGGTCATATTGAGACCATTGATCCAACAACAGGCGAGTATTCGATAATCTTCTATGAGCCGGTACGTACTGGAAATTATTCTTTTATTCTGGTGATCCCGGAAGATGATATGCTTGCGGATGTCACAGCCTTGCAGAATGAACTGATCCTCATATCATCGCTTGCACTTATTTTCATGGCAGGTGCAGCTTATCTTGTCGCGATGTCCATAACACGTCCGATAAATGATATCGTATCCAATTTTGCATATATCTCGAACTCTGCCCTGAAAGGCGATCTGAGCAGGAGAGCTGAAACGGACGTGGAAGTGGATTTAAGGAAGATACCATCGGGTTTGAATGATATCCTTGACTCGCTCCAGACCTATTCAGATGAGCTTGAAGAAGCAAATCAGGAACTCAAATCGCTGGATCAGATGAAGGATTCTTTCCTGTCAAATGTCAGCCATGAGCTGAGAACACCTCTTACCAGCATTAAAGGCTATACCCAGAATGTATATGATGAATCCCTGGGACAGCTCAACGACCAGCAGAAAACATCACTTGGAACCGTGCTACGTAATTCAGAAAGGCTCAGGCGCCTGATAGATTCCCTGCTTTACGTGAGCAAGGCACAGGCAGAGATCATTGAATATGACTTCAAAGAGTCACTTGTAGAAGATATAATAAACAGCACCTTCCTGGATACCATCATGCTTGTTGAAGCGAACGATCTGCATATTGAAAAGAAAGTAGCTTCTGATCTTCCAGCGATCAAAGCCGATGAAGATCGAGTGGTCGATATGCTGAACAATTTAGTTGATAACGCCATCAAGTTCACTCATCCAGGTGGCATGATAACCCTGGGTGCATATGAGGAAGAAAGATACATGCACCTGACCGTTAGTGATACTGGAATAGGCATTCCCAAAGAGCTAATTCCAAACCTGTTCAGGAAGTTCTACCAGATCGATTCGTCCATCAGAAGAAAATATGGAGGGACCGGTCTGGGTCTGTACATCTGCAAAGAGATAGTTGATGCACATTCCGGTGAGATCTGGATCGAGAGTGAACCACACCATGGAACCACGGTTCATATAAGGCTTCCAAAATCAAGGGATGAACGGGAAGTTACTGGAAGCAAGCAATAATGGCACCTGCCCTTGAATTCTTCTTTGAGAAGGCTTTACCCATATCGTCCATGCTATAGTGATCCGGTATTTCCAAATACGGATGTATATGCTTTTTTCGAGATTGGGAATAAAATTTGGGAATAATCTTTTATATAAATAATCCAATTCCATACCGTTATGTTCACCAAAACATAACGGTGTATTAAGGTCGACATGAGGGATTTTATGGAAAAGAATCATCTGATAATGGTTATTGCAGCAGTAATCTTGATTGCAGCCGCTGCTATGTTAGTAATGCCGTCATCCCAGGCGGAAGAGAATACCGAGATCACAGTTTCAGCTGCTGCAAGCCTGACTGAGAGTTTCACAGAGATCGAACAGGAATTTGAAGCACAGAATCCGGATGTTGATGTGAACCTTAATTTTGCAGGTTCCGGCTCCCTTCGCATGCAGATAGAAGCCGGGGCTCCTATCGATGTTTTTGCATCTGCTTCCCAGAAGCACATGGATCTTCTTGAATCAGGAGAATTGATCGATACTGGGACCAGGCATGATTTTGCTGAGAACTCGCTTGTGATGATCGTCCCGGCATCCGGTGAAATTGATGGTGATAACAATATTATGACCCTTGATGATCTTGCTGATGTGTCAGTCACAAAAATAGCCATTGGGGATCCGGAGGTTGCACCGGTAGGAAGATATGCAAAAAGTGCACTTGAGGGAGCTTCACTGTGGGATGATGTCAGCGAAAAGCTCATTTATGCAGAAACTGTGAAGCAGGTACTGGTCTATGTCGAGAACGGAGAAGTGGATGCAGGTTTTGTTTATATGACCGATGCAATGAACTCCGATATGGATGAGATCGAAGTTGTAGCGGAGATCCCGTTAAGAACCAGCATAAGCTATCCTATTGCGACCGTTTCCTCTTCGACTGAAAAGCAAGCTTCTCAGGAATTTATAGACTTTGTAGTTTCAGATGAAGGAAAAGATATATTCGAAAAGTATGGTTTTACAGTAACGGATGAGAATTAATGCTTGAAGATGCCTGGATCCCCCTGTTGATAACTCTTAAAGTGGCAGTACTTTCCACTGCTTTTGTAGCTGTGCTTGGAATTTTCATTTCCTATGCACTTGCAAGGCGGGAGTTTCGGGGGAAATGGCTCGCAGACATCTTTGTGACACTTCCACTGGTACTTCCGCCTACGGTTACCGGTTATCTTCTTGTGATCCTGCTGGGCAAGAACGGAATAATAGGCCAGACCATATTTGAACTGACGGGATGGTCACTGCTTTTTACATGGCATGCTGCTGTGATAGCAGCGTTTGTTGTCTCGCTTCCACTGATGGTTAAGACAACGGCTTCTGCGATCAGTGCGGTGGATCGTGAACTGGAGTATGCAGCCTATACACTTGGCCACAGTGAACTTGAAACAATGCTCTTTGTGACCCTTCCCCTTGCCAAAAAAGGCATACTTGCAGGTATTGTGCTGAGTTTTGCAAGGGCTGTCGGGGAGTTCGGTGCTACTCTTATGGTTGCAGGCAATATTCCGGGGAAGACAAATACGATGTCACTGTCTATTTATACTGCATTCCAGTCAGGCAATGATACACTGGCAAATATTCTTGTAATAACTCTTGTTGTTGTTTCGTTGGTTTCCATGGCACTGACTGCAAGATTTGTAAACCGCTGGAGCATGTGAGGTATTCAGATGGGTGTAAAGGTAAGTGTGTCAAAGGAATACAGGTCCCGAAATAAAAAGGGAAGTCGTGAGGATGTCTTCTCACTCGATGCTGCTTTTGAGACAGGGGATGAGCTGGTTGTCCTTTTTGGCCGCTCCGGTTCCGGTAAGACTACGACACTTCGATGCATCGCAGGGCTGGAAACTCCTGAGAATGGTAGTATTGTTGTTAACGACAAGACATATTTCGACAGCATATAGGGAATTAACCTCCAGCCACAGTACAGGCGTCCCGGCTATGTTTTCCAGAACTATGCCCTTTTCCCGCATATGGATGTGAAGAAGAATATCACCTATGGTCTTAAGGGATGGGATATGCAGAAGAAAGAGGAGCGGATGTTCGAGATGCTACGTCTTCTGCACATCGAGGGGCTTGAGGACAGGTATCCTTCCCAGCTATCAGGCGGTCAGAAGCAGAGGGTCGCCCTTGCCCGTGCTCTTGCTCCCAATCCCCAGATACTGCTACTGGATGAGCCATTTTCTGCTCTTGATATGGTAGTCAGGATGCGCCTGAGGGAGAGAATAAAAGCGATCCAGAAGGAGCTAAAGATACCGGTTCTTTTCATCACCCACAGTCCGGAGGAAGCATTTTCACTTGCTGACAGGGTGGTAGTTCTTCATAATGGCAAAGTTCACCAGACAGGCAGCCCAAGGGATGTTTTCTATTCTCCTGTTGACAGGAACGTGGCCGAGCTTGTGGGAGTCAGCAATATTTTTGACAACGGAAAGGTTGTAGGTAGATCTCCCGGAGGAACTGTGATTGAAGGCAGAGGTCTGCAGTTCATTACAGGCTCCAGTGTATCCGGGTCTGAAAATGTGTCCTGCGGGATCCGACCTGAGAATGTACACCTGAAACCTTATGATGAGAATTTGCTTTCCGGTGATGGCAATATTTTTGCAGGCAATGTCATTGATGTTACCGATAAGGGTAGCAGTAAAATGGTGGCCGTAGAACTTGATCGAAGCGATTTTGTCCTGCTCTGTGAGGTTCCGACACGTTTTTCAGGTGAGATCGGTTTTTCACGCGTGATCGTGGAGATATCGCCGGATGATGTGCTGGTCTTTGAGTGAATGAGATCATTGAGGCATCACTTGAAAGCTTCAAGGAGATCATGGTAGTGATCAATGGGGATGTGGAGTGAAGATGTTGATGCTGTTGTCTGCTTGTGCAGGCATCATCATTTAAACAAGACCCACCTTCAAAAATCAAAAAATAGTTTTGGGCAGATGACGTTAAAGCATCAGCCCAATAAGGTATCATTTCAGAAATCTAAAGCAGAAAAGGTATCAATCGTCGTATATCGCACTGGTGTACTTTGGGAATACAACATTATATGCTTTTTCGCATTTGTTTGTTTCCGGGTCATAGGAAACTTTAATTTCAACAGATGGTACATTTTGTGTTTTATATTTTTTTAACATTTACATTCAACTCCTTACTAACAAATATCTCCTTTTGTTCTTTGAGATCAGATCAATATTTGCAACCTGCTGAAAACCAGTATCCTCTATTTTTTGGTGATCGGATGGAAAGCAAATAGTCATTTTCTCGCCCTACCAAAAAACTTAATAGTATATATTCTTTCTCAAATAGATTAAATGCGTTATTATCTAAGCTAATATAAAATGTAAATTTTAAGTTGATTATAGATAGGACAATTTCAAATTAAAATTAAAATTAAAACAACTAAAATAGCTATAATCAAAAATAAAATAAAATAAATTGAAAGTATGTCCCCTGCGTTAATACTTCAATGCAAAGTACATACTTCCCATAGCTACCAGTGTAGCCAGAAGGCTGATGATCCCTCCTACAAATGGCAGTTCTGTCAGGATCAGAAGCAGGAAAAGACCAACTGCCAGTACAGACCACTGGTTATAGTTGAAACCTGCTTTTTTGAAGGTTATCTCTCCAAGCCACATTGCAGTGTATACCTTTGCAATTAGAAGGACGATGAACAGCAGCAATAGCAGTAAGAGTGCAATTGGGATGCCGATGATCGTTATCATCAGGACGAATGATCCGATTATAGCACCTATCAGTAAGAGAAGTCCCACCGCGATGTTCTTGAAGGGTTCTTGCTGTATGTCCTTTACGATCTCTTCGGTCTTTTCCGGGAAGACCAGGATGAGTATTACACCGAGAGCGAACAGGAAGAGGTAATAGGCGATCTTGCCGATGAAGGATATCACTTTTAGCACGCCATCGC
Source organism: Methanococcoides sp. AM1 (assembly GCF_900774055.1). Lineage (NCBI taxonomy): Archaea > Methanobacteriati > Methanobacteriota > Methanomicrobia > Methanosarcinales > Methanosarcinaceae > Methanococcoides > Methanococcoides sp. AM1. The sequence continues at coordinate 73,581 of NZ_CAAGSW010000004.1, forward strand.
CATCGAATACGTCTTCACGTTGTTCTGTCCTTTCGGACTTTATCTCTTCCCCAACAGTCCCGGCAGGGATCGATATTTCTTTGGAACTACTGTATTCGAGGTTACCTTTTATGCTTGAATCCGGTTCGATCGTCAGGTCAGTTGCATCAAGTATTGCATCTCCTTCCACATTACCGGAGAACATGAGCTCACCTGCTGAGACATCCAAAAGGCCTCCGAAGTTTCCTGCAATATCTGCATCTCCACTTCTTATGGTCGTGTCACCGCCAACAGTTGTGGTCTCAGTTGTTGACACTGATCCGGCAGTAACCAGAAGATCGTCACCCACATGGCCGCTGAGTTCGAGATTACCACATGCAACTCTGATATCATCTCCAATGCTGCCTGTAATGGTCACATCGCCTGCAGCAACAATGAGATCGCCGGTAATATTCCCGTCGATCTGGACCGTGCCACCGGTGGCCACTACATCGCCCAGCACAGTGCCACTTACTATTAGTGTATCACCTGCAAGGTAGACATCGTCTTCAACGATATCGTCTATGATTACCGTATCCCCGGCGTCAAACATTGACGCTGCACTTGCATTGCCTGCGAATAAGAGCAGTAGCATTATAGGTAAAAACCATAAAATTCTATCAATTTTCATAGTAACCCCACCTAATATTGTATATATAGTACTGGGGTTTTCTTGCTATTAAGGTTTACTTAAAAATCTTCAATTGTAATGGTCCAATTCAGAGAATCCTAAGAGGCTCTGAATAATAATGAAAGAATTAGAATTCAAAAAAAGTTATATCATTCTGTCAATTACGATGCAATTATGATGCATTTACATATCAAGGCCAGGCGGGATATATGGCCGAGATATGCAAGTTCAGATGTACTCCCACATCGAAAACCTGAAAAGTCCCCAGACCCTTCAGATCAGTTCCAAGGTCAAGAGAAACGGCAAACTCCTGACCTCGTATAATATATATTAAATTCCGTCCTATAAAAGTGTATCCAAAATGTGTGTACTTTGCCGCTATAATATGGGTGCTAATGTACATATAAACACATTGCCACAATCCTTTACTTTATATATAATTAAATCACACCATAGTATGGCGTGGGTTTACTTCTGCAACTTATAAGTGCTACAGTCAGCTACTTTTATATAGCAGTTTTGTAGATCTATACGCAGTTAACACCGTTAACAAATTGAAGGAACCAGCAAGAGAGTGGTTCAGGTATAGCAGACCGATCGATTGGGGTTCAAAATTGTTTTTACAGTTTTGCTTATCCCGAACCGAGCAGGTGGTAACAGAATGGATGAACAAATCAACAAAAAATATCTCGCCAACAAAATATTCGAAACCCAGTTCGCACTGGAGGATCTCAGGCAGATAGTCAGGCAGGCTTTACCTACGGGTATGAGCAATGAACAGTCTGAACGCTTTTCTGAGATCGTGTCGGGTCTTGGCGGCCTTATCGAGGAGATAGGCGCAAAAGACGGCCAAACACAACCTGTCAGTATTGTGGGCGACCTTATGTGCCGAACAAGGGAAGAGGAGTTCATAAATATACAGCCCATTCAGGCCGGTGGAAGACTAACACCGGAAGCCCGCAAAGCTGTTATAGCTTATGGGGACGGGTACTCAACCTGTGACAACTGCCGAAAGCCGTTCAGGCTCGATAAGATCGAAAAACCTTCGATCGCAGAGTTCCACACAGAGCTCGCAGAGTTCGTTGGAATGGATCAAGCACGAGTAGTTCCCGGTGCTAGGAGAGGTTTCCAGGCCGTTGCTTCAACTCTTGTTGAAAAGGGTGATACGGTGGTCGTATCTGCATTTGCACATTATACGGAATTCCTCGCTGTGGAAGGTGCCGGTGGAATTGTAAAAGAAGCTCCTGTGAACGAGGAAAATGTACTCATAGCCGAATCAGTGTCACACAAGATCGATGAAGTAAAGAAAGAGACCGGTAAATTGCCGTCCCTTATCATGATCGACCATTTCGACTATCTGTTCTGTAATGAACACGATATCTATGGTATCGGTAAAGTGGCACAGGAATACGGAATTCCGTTCCTTTACAACGGAGCATATACAGTTGGTATCATGCCTGTTGATGGAAAGAAGCTCGGTGCGGACTTCGTAGTAGGTTCCGGACACAAGAGCATGGCATCTGTAGCTCCTTCAGGAGTACTGGCAACCACTGATGAATGGTCTGACAAGATTTTCAGGACCACCCAGATGGTCGGTGATGTGACCGGAAGAAAGTTCGGCATCAAGGAGGTCGAGTTCCTTGGGTGCACACTGATGGGAGCACCGTTGCTGTCAATGATGGCATCGTTCCCATATGTGAAAGAAAGGACAAAGCACTGGGATGAGGAAGTCAAGAAATCCAACTATTTCCTCAACGAGTTCCTGAGGATCGAAGGAAATGAAGTGCTGAGCGAGTTCCCGAGAAAGCATGCCCTTTCCAAAGTAGATACCACCAACAGCTTCGACAAAATAGCAAAGACGCACAAGCGCAGGGGATACTTCTTCAGTGACGAACTGAAGAAACGAGGTATAGCAGGTGAGTTCCCCGGTGCTACAAGAAGCTGGAAGCTGAGCACATACGGACTTTCATGGGACCAGATACACTATCTCTCGGATGCATTCCTTGAGATCGCTGAAAAATACGAACTTAACATCAACTGAGGTACAATTATGATTGACAAAAATTATGGATTAGACACATTAGCATTGCATGCAGGACATGTGCCTGACCCGACGGGGTCACGTGCAGTCCCTATTTACCAGACTGCTGCTTATCTCTTCAAGGATGCAGACCACGCAACGAACCTTTTCGCGCTGAAGGAATTCGGCAACATTTACACACGCCTGATGAACCCAACGACCGGTGTTCTGGAAGAAAGAGTAGCTGCCATCGAAGGTGGCACAGGAGCACTTGGTGTAGCTTCAGGCATGGCTGCTATTTCCTTAACAGTACTGGCCGTCACACAGCTTGGTGATGAGATAGTCTCTGCCAACAACCTTTATGGTGGTACATACCAGCTCTTCAATCACACCCTTCCAAAATTCGGCAGGAAAGTGCACTTTGTGGATTCCACAAAACCGGAAGAGTTCGAAAAGGCCATCACCGACAAAACACGTGCCATCTACGTAGAGATAATCGGAAATCCAAAGCTTGATGTTCCTGATCTTGAAAAGATAGCGAAGATCGCTCATGATGCAGGTGTTCCTCTAATTGTGGACAACACCGTGGGTGTAGGAATCGCAAAGCCGATAGAGTATGGTGCAGACATAGTAGTGTTATCCGCAACCAAGTTCCTTGGAGGTCACGGTACTTCCATAGGTGGTATTATCGTAGATTCCGGAAACTTCAAATGGGACAATGGAAAGTTCCCTGAGTTCACAGAACCCGACCCAAGTTATCATGGCCTGAAGTTCTGGGAATCCTTCGGTGATATTCCCGGAATGGGAAATCTTGCTTTCATACTCAGGGTTCGAACACAACATCTGCGTGACCTTGGACCTGCAATGAGCCCATTCAATGCATTCCAGTTCATACAAGGTGTTGAAACACTTCCTTTAAGGGTACAAAGACACGGTGAGAATGCATTAAAGGTAGCAAAACACCTTGCATCCCATCCGCTGGTCGAATGGGTGAACTACCCTGGTCTTGAAGACCACCCTTCCCATGAACTTGCAGGCAAATACCTGAAAGGAAGCTATGGCGCTATCCTCGGATTCGGTGTCAAGGGCGGACTGGAAGCCGGCAGGAAGTTCATCGAGAACGTAGAACTGCTCTCCCACCTTGCTAACATCGGTGATGCAAAGACACTTGTTGTCCACCCGGCATCAACGACACATCAACAACTCACAAAGGAAGAGCGTGAGCAGACCGGTGTAACTGATGATTTCATCAGGATGTCCGTAGGTCTTGAGAATGCAGAAGATATTATTGCCGACATTGATCAGGCTTTAGAGAGGTCTCAGCAGTGAGCGAGAGATCCGTAGGTATTGTTGGAACTAACTATCATACAATTGAAGGTGAGTTCCTCTTAGAAGGTGGGCAGACCCTAAAGGATATTAGGGTCGCCTATGAGACCTATGGTAACCTCAACAAGGACAAAAGTAATGCTATCCTTGTCTGCCATGCCCTTACAGGCGATGCACATGCTGCTGGCAGGCATAGTCCCGATGACCGTAAGCCCGGATGGTGGGAAGATGTCATAGGACCGGGAAAAGCCCTCGATACTGACAGGTATTTCGTGATCTGTTCAAACGTACTGGGTGGCTGTATGGGAACTACAGGTCCTGCATCACTGGATCCCGATACAGGCAAACCGTATGGCATCACTTTTCCAGTGATAACTATCGGCGATATGGTGAACGTCCAGAAAAGAGTGATAGATCATATTGGGATCAAAGTTCTACTTGCAGTGGTAGGTGGTTCCATGGGTGGTATGCAGACCCTCCAGTGGACAGTTGCTTACCCTGACCTTGTGAGGAAAGCGGTCGTTATCGCTTCCACAGCAGTTTCATCGCCGCAGCAGATAGCGTTCAATGAGGTTGGCAGGAATGCCATAGTCTCCGATCCTGACTGGGATGAAGGCGACTATTATTCTGGAAAACCTCCTGTGCATGGGTTAGCCACAGCCAGAATGATAGCCCATATCACTTATCTTAGCGATGATTCCATGCACGAGAAGTTCGGAAGGGAGTTGCAGCAAGGTGAGGGATACAAATTCGATATGTCACATGATTTCCAGGTCGAAAGCTACCTGAAATACCAGGGAGAATCATTTACCGAAAGGTTTGATGCCAATTCCTATCTATATGTGACAAAGGCAGTGGATTATTTCGACCTTTCAAAGAACGGCTCCCTTGCAGAAGGTTTGAAGGAGATTCAGGCAAAGATATTGTTGATCTCCATAACATCGGACTGGCTGTATCCCCCATACCAATCAAAGAAGGTAGTGGAAGCTCTTCTCTTCAATGACCACGATGTAAGCTACCGGGAGATCGAGTCCAGCTACGGCCATGATGCTTTCCTTCTCGAGAGCGGTCACATCAATTATGTGGTTCACAATTTCCTGACACACACATCCGTTGGTGATGTCATGACCGAAGCGGTTGCGACCATCAGGGAAGGTGTGAGCATAGAGACCGCTGCAAAGGTAATGTTTGAGGAAGGACTGACACATCTGCCGGTTGTCAATGAGAAAGGATGCCTTGCAGGTATCGTTACGTCGTGGGATATCTCAAAGGCGGTTGCATTAAAATCCGTCGATCTGGATGATATCATGACAAAAGAAGTGCTTGTGGCAATGCCGGATGAGCCTATCATTGCCGGTGCAAAGCGCATGGAAAGACATAGCATTTCCGCTTTGCCTGTGGTCGATGAAAAGAAAAGGCTCGTTGGAATTATCGATAGTGAGGATATCAACCGGCTGATCGGTTGATCTTTTTATTTTCTATTTTTAGCTGTATTATTTATTTTTTAGACTTTTGATATCTTACATATCTTTCATTTCAGGAATTTCAGATTCTACAAATTGAAATGACTAAAAAAGAAGAATCTACCAAAAACAAGAATGAATGAAAGAGAGATAGCTCTCCCATTTCATTCCATCTCTTTTTCCGTTTCCAGAACCTTTAGTGAGATCTTCATAACCGAATCCGGATTCAAAGAGATCGAGTCGACACCTTCCCTCACAAGGAACTCAGCAAATTCAGGGAAGTCACTGGGTGCCTGACCACAGATCCCGCTGTGTTTGCCATTCCTCTTTGCTCCCTGAACTGCCATGGAAACGATCTTCTTCACAGCTTCATCCCTTTCATCAAAGGACGATGCCAGTATCTCCGAATCCCTGTCCACACCAAGGGTCAGTTGGGTAAGGTCATTGGAGCCTATGGAAAAACCATCGAAGTATTTGCTGAACTCATCAATCAACAGCACATTGCTTGGAATCTCACACATGACATATACCTGCAAGCCATTCTGTCCCCTTTCCAGTCCATTCCTTTTCATTTCAGCGATCACTTTTTCCGCTTCCTCGATACGCCTGCAGAAAGGTATCATGAGGATGAGGTTCGTAAGTCCCATCTCATCCCTGACCTTCTTCATAGCCCTGCACTCAAGTGCGAAACCTTCCCTGTAGCGCTCGTCATAATAGCGTGATGCTCCCCTGAAACCTATCATCGGGTTGCTCTCTTCGAACTCGAAGTATTCCCCGCCGATAAGGCTGGCATACTCGTTTGACTTGAAGTCGCTCATGCGTACCACCACGGGCTTCGGATAAAATGAAGCTACAATGGTGGCTACTCCCTGGGAAAGCTTCTCCACGAAATAGACTTCCTTACTCTTGTATCCGGAGGTGAGTTTTTCAATTTCCTCAAGCACACTTTCGTCTTCGATCTTTTCAGGATGGATCAGTGCCATGGGATGGACCTTGATGTAACTCGTGATTATGAACTCAAGTCTTGCAAGTCCGATACCATCGTTCGGTATCATGGAAAGAGCAAATGCCTCTTCCGGATTTCCGAGGTTCATCATCATCTCGGTCTTTGTTTTTCCTAAGCCCTTGAGGTCAACCGTCTCGATGTGGAAAGGTAATATTCCTTCGTAGACCCTGCCGATATCACCTTCAGCACAGCTCACCGTGACATCCATTCCGTTCCACAGTTTTTCAGTAGCATCCTGTGCACCCACAACGGCGGGGACTCCCAGCTCACGGCTGACGATGGCTGCATGGCAGGTCCTTCCACCTTTGTTTGTGATAATAGCAGCTGCCCGTTTCATAATAGGTTCCCAGTCAGGAGTTGTTGTGTCAGCTACGAGTATCTCTCCCTGTTTGAAAGAAGATAGCTTTGAAACATCATCGACCACGCGGACCTTTCCGACTGCGATCTTGTCACCTACACTTCTGCCAGTGACGAGAACAGTTGACCTCTCATCAAGGAAATAGGTCTCAAGAATATCTTTTCTCTTCCTTGACTGGACGGTTTCAGGTCTGGCCTGTACAATGAAAAGCTCACCGGTGTTACCGTCCTTTGCCCATTCGATATCCATGGGCACAGCCTTGCCTTTCTTTTTAGAATAGTGGTCCTCAATGGTGGCAGCATATTTTGCAAGCTGGAGGATCTCTTCATCGTTGATACAGAATTTCCTCTGGTCTGCAAGGGGAACTTCCACATTACGGGTAAGTATGCGTGAATCCCCGCGTCCGTATATCATTTTTATCTCTTTACTACCCGGCTTTTTCTGGATGATCGACCTGTAACCTTCTTTAAGGGTGGGTTTAAAGACGTAGAATTCGTCCGGATTGACAAGTCCCTGCACGATGTTCTCTCCAAGACCGTAAGCTCCTGTTATGAAGACAACATCTTCGAAGCCGGACTCAGTGTCAATGGTGAAAGTAACTCCGCTGGATGCAAGGTCTGAGCGTACCATCTTCATGACGCCTATTGACAGGCCGACCTTGAAGTGATCAAATTTGTGGTGCACACGGTATGAGATCGCCCTGTCCGTGAAAAGGGAGGCAAAGCAACGATTGCATGCATCCTTCAGGGAGTGGTAACCGTGTACGTTGAGGTATGTTTCCTGCTGTCCTGCAAATGAAGCATCAGGAAGATCCTCTGCTGTTGCAGAACTGCGAACCGCGACATCGGTCTCAGTTCCATACTCTTCACTCAGTTTATCGTAGGCTTCCTTGATCTCTTCCCAGAGGTCATCCGGTATGCCTGCATCGAGTACTATGCTTCTTGCTTTTTTCCCTCTTTCAGCAAGGTCGTTGACATCTCTTGTGTCCAGTCCTTCCAGGGAATCCTTGAGTTTGTCAAGCACACCCGCAGATTCCAGGACATGCCAGTAAGCATCCGCAGTAACCGCAAACCCGTTTGGAATCTTGATATCCTTTTCGGTGAGTTCGCGGTACATCTCACCAAGCGAGGCATTCTTACCGCCAACTGAAGGAATATCATCTATACGTATCTCTTCGAACCATCGAATGTATTTGCTATCTCCCATGATTAAACCCCGGTTATGAGAATAAATTATTCTTTTAACTGTAAATAGGATTATTTTTTAAGGGTATTAGACTTTTGGGAGAAAAGGAGATAGTTGGTAGAAAATGAGAATGATCAAAACGATCTAAAAAAGAAGGCATGGTCAAAAAGCTGATCACTTTTTGTATCCATGCAGTTACTGTTTAAATTTTACTCTGTTAAGACCACGATCTTCAAAGTACTGCTTTGTGGTGGCAAACTTGCTGTTACCATTGGTCCATAGTAAGCTTCTATTCTTGTTCCCTCTGTAAGATCTTCAATGGTAAGTTCATTTCCATTGCTATCTGTGATGGTCGTTTCCTGAGCTGTTACCAGAAAGATATCGCATGGATAACCTTCCCCGATATCACTGTCATCCTGATCAAGAAGCAGGACTGTGTTCTCACTCCAGATTTCAGTTCCAAGGATCGTTCCGATCGTCTTAACAGGCTGTGGTTCGGTTTGGACATCCTCATCAAGTATAACAATGCTAACAGCTCCACTTTGTGGCGGCAGGCTTCTTGTTACCATTGGTCCATAGTGTGCTTCAATTCTTGTTCCTTCAGTAAGATCATCAATTGAAAGCTCGTTTCCATCACTGTCTGTGATGATTGTTTCCTCTCCGATCATAAGGTACAGGTCGCATGGATAGCCTTCCCCGATATCGCTATCATCCTGGTCAAGAAGCAGGACTTTCGTTCCGTCCCATGAGTCGATGCCAATGACAGTAGCAATTGTCTTTATAGGCTGTAGTGAATCACTTTCGGAGATATCTCCATCAACAGTTGGAGCATCTGCTTCAAGTCCTTCGTCGTCGACCATTATCTTATCGCTGCTATCAGTATCGTTCATTATCATAGCACCGGCAGTGATCGTCGAAAGTATGATCAGTATAATTAGTGGGATGTAAGCGTTTTTTGTTCTCATAATATCACCTGATGTGTATCATCAAGTTATAGAACGAACGAATGTTATATATTCATTACTTTAACTACGAACAAATCCGTAGTCTTCTGCATGCGTTTTTTAAAAAATGAAGGTAGAATTAGTTCACTCTGCCCTTTCCCTGTTCGCTGCCCTGATCTCCCTGATTCTTCTTACTGCTATCTCTGTGAGGAAAAGCAGTAATGCTGCAATAAGGAAGAGCAGCTTCTGGCTGACCGGCTGCTCAACGCTCTTCAGGGAGTTAGCCTTTGCATCTGTAAGCAGCAGTGCCAGTGCTTCGTTCTCACTATAGGTTTTACCACCATTAGCCTTGATGAGCACAGGCAGGTCCTCGTTCAGACCGACATCACGATACTCGATGGCATAGTTCACAGCTATCGGATAACCTGAAACATCATGCATTCCGATGTTCTTTGGCTCGATCGTGGTCTCATATGTATTCTGTCCTGTAACCGCAAGCTCAAGTGTCTCTCCCTTGTACTTGAGTTTTGGAATACCTTCATCGTAGCGTGTTATGTAAAGTGTTGCAGGACTTCCAAACCATGTGTCATCTCCTTCGACCACGGTTCCTTCCTCTACCTGCGGATTGCCTATCGCCCAGTTCATGGTCGAGGAGATCAGCTTTGAATTATTACCGGAGTACATCTGTGAGCTCCATGTTGCCTGGCCGCCTTTACCGTTATCAGTAGTAATGGATGCAACTCTCCCAAGCCCATATCTCCATGTGGTGATGACCGGCTTGCCTGTGGCAGTCACAACGATCCTGTCAGCACCTGCTTTTGGTGTAACGTCATTGTAGCCGGTGATGTTACCTTCAACTTCCAGGTTACGGGTTATGAAGTGGTTCGGGTTGTATTCGATAAGCGGGAATGATGTCATCACCGGTTCATCGTCCCCGGTCTCGTCAGGGATGTCCAGATCTTCGAACTCCAGGTTTGCACGTTCGCCTTTCTGGACCGGGAAGTATATTCCGTCCACGCTTTCCATGAGAGTTTCTGCATAGATATTGCCGAACTGGTCCCTCTGTGATGGTGCAACTGATTTGACATGAACATAATAGAATTGGATATCACCATTGTGGATCTCATCTGCTACCACAAGACTGTCTTCATAGGACTGCTCTATACCACCATCAGAAATGATAATGATATCCAGTTCCCCTACCTCGTTCTCAAGCCAGTCCTGTGCAATGAGAAGTCCCTGGTCAAGGGATGTTTCACTGGTCGATCCCGGTGTCAATGCTGAGATGTCCTCTTCAAGCTTCAAGACATTTGCCTGACTTCCAAGGTAGACCAGTCCTCCTGAAACATCGATACCTTCACTTCCAAAGGCGATGACGCCTGCATAGGCATCCCTCAGGTTCTCATCTTCAAGTATGAAGATAGCATTTCCGAGGATGTCGGAAAGTGTCTCATGGTGGAATGTGCTTTGAGAGACATCAAGAACAAGAACAATGCTTCTCCCGCCTTTCCAGTCTGTTGGCTTTGACAGGACAGGCAGAAGATCTTCAAATGATGAGTTCAAATAATTTCCCTGGTCAAATGAGGTTTCTCCTCCCACAACAACAAGACCATTCCCGTCAGTTACAAACTCCTTGAGCATCTCAATATCACTTTCTGAAAGTGTCCTTATGTTACGGTTATCAAGGACTATTGTCTTCTTATCATCAATATTTGTGAACTCGTTCGTGTTGGACACATCATACAGGTTGTACAGTACATTTCCAAGAGGTGCGGAAGTATCACTGGTCATTAGTTTGATCTTCGGTTTGGGTACAACGTAGATAGCCTTGTAGAACTTGTTATTGATACTGTCCTTATCGGATGTAAGCGGTGTAAGGGTAACGCTCAATTCCTGTGCACCAAGTTTCTTGAAAGTATAAGGTACACGTATTGTTCTTGTGCGTGTGTTCTGCGTGAAGGTACCACTCCTGACAAGTGTGTCTCCGGCGTAAACCTCAAAACTATACCTTATCTCTTCATCCCCTGCCTGTGAGACAAGCACATCGAACTGGTTCTCGTTTCCGATGACTACAGTCTTATCGCCCAGGATCTGCACGCTTATATCGTTCTTCTCAAGTTCCGGTTCCACTGAATAAACGGTGGTGCCAACTTCCCCGGCAAACTGGAGAGCTTCTTCGAGATCCTTTCCAAAATTGCTATTACCGTCCGTTACCAGTACGATCTGGTTATCTCCGCTGGAATATTGCTCGACGGCATCCCCCAGAGAAGTGCTGTCACCGGAGAGCCTGACAAGGGTGGTCGGGGTGTTTGCAGTCAGGGATTCATATACCTTGTCGCCGACCCCTTCTTCGAACAATTCCATACTTCCGGTCTCATCCGAGATTATGATCATCTGGGGTGTATCGTCACTGGTGACCTCGCTGACAATTGAAAAGGGGGATGCCAGCGCCACCACAAGCAGTGAAAGCACGATGATGCGTGAAAGTATCAATGTCCTTCTTGCACCTTTTTTTATGAGGTATAGTCCGCCGGCAATTATCGGCAGGATAAGTAATAGTACCAGTGGTTCTTCAAAAGCATACATCATAGCTCACCCCGGCTTCTGATAATAAGTATCTCAACGATCACCAGAAGCATGGCAATAATGATGAGATAGATATCAATGTAATTCTTGGATGTGTAGGTATTTTCCCTCACGATCTGGGAACCTTCCTGGGATGTGGCACGGTCCATGACACCGGATGAATCGATGGTGGTATCAGATTCCATGTCATCATAAAGATTGACAGCAATGTTCTTTCCTGCAACCTCGTATATTCCAACCTCATCATAGAGCAGTCTGCTGGTGGTCACGGTTGCGGAAGGTGTGGAAACGTCCATCTCATTTGGAAGTGCGGAAATCGCACCTGTCTGGACGTTGTAGTCACCGATATCTCCCGCTCCTCCAAGCCATGCGATAAGCTTTGCCCATAGGACAGGATACTCAGGCAGGTTATGGAAATTGTTCCATGCATCCTCGCCAAGCTCATCGCTCAGGCCAAGGTACATCACGGTTCCGTCACCGACACTCCAGTAGGCAAGCATCGGGATGCCTGAATCAGTATCTACAAGTGAGACCGCATCTGCCCTGATGGTAGCGTTAAGATAAGTGTAAACTGCAATATCCTCGAACCTGACATCTTCCGTCAGCCTTGTCTCCTGAACAACTTTGAGGGCTTCCCCATTGTTGCTTTCCATCATGGCAATTGGTTTTACCGGAAGGAACTTGAGCAGGTCAAAGCTTGCAACTACCGGATCAAGTGTTGAGGATGCAATGAACAGTACTTCTCCGCCGTTGTTTATGAAAGTATCAAGTAGTGTAACCTCTTCGGTAGTCAGTGCTCTTTGTTGTGTGTCTATCACGACAACTTTGTAGTCACTGAGATCCGACGGGACGTTGTTCGATTGGGTTGCCCTTATGTTCGGTAGTAACGAAAGTGCAACTGAAGCCGGCGAATTCTTGACATCGGTCACAAGGAGCAATTCGTTGTGAACGTCCGAAGGAATTGATATGTAAGCTGTATTGTCAGTTATGAGGCTGTCATCTTTTGTTATCCTGAGTGTTGAGACGCCGGGTCCAACATTTGTCAGTTTGAACTGATTGGTCGAGAATGGCTTAACCTCAAGTGTAACGCTCTTCTTTGTTTCACTTCCGGATGTATCGATCTCCAGGTTGACGTTCTGTGTGGTTTCCATGTAGTTCTTGACAACACAGTTGTAAGTGTAGCTATTCTCCTCAGCTTCAAGCCAGCCCTGAATTATACCTACGTTGTCAGCAGGCGCTCCAACCCTTACGAAGCTTACCTTCATCCCATAGGATTCCGCAAGTCTCTTTGCAGAAACGGGATCCTCACCTTCCCAGTTGGTAAAATCTGATATGACAATTATTCTTCCACCTTCGTTAGAAAGCATTCGCATTGCATTCGTGATGGAAGTTGACAGGTCTGCCACCGTGCCCTTTCCCGACAATCCGTCCAGCGTGTCCTTTGTAGCCGAGGATCCTCCGGCTTCAAGAACCGTGACCGGAATGTTCTGTGCAAGGATGATGCTGTTCTTCTTGCTGACATAGGTCTTTGCGATCTCAGTAGCACTGTCAAATCTTCCGTCAGTGTTCATACTTGCAGAAGCATCAATGACAAAGACAGTATGCTCTCCACTCAGGCTTTCCTCGGATGTATAGAATGGAGCTGCCACTGCGATGGATATCAGTATTAGAACCAGTAATTGTGCAAGGAATATAGGATCCCTGATAAGTCTTCTTAAGTTAGCGAACCGCTTTTTCTTCTGTTCTGCCCGCATCAGGAACATCAGGGAAGGGATCTTCAGCTGAAGTGGCTTTGGTCGTAACAGGTATAGTATAATGAGTGGGATCACACTTGCAAGGGCTGCAAGTCCGAGTATATTGTCAAAAGGCATCAGACCCGCCTCCCGTTAATTGTGTGGAAGAACGCATCAAATACGGGGGTATCAGTTGTGAATGTAAAGAAATCGGCACCGACATGGTCGCAGATCTTTTTAATTCCCTCAATGTGTGCCTGTAGTTCTTCCTGATATTTATCCTTAAAATTATTACTGAGGTATGTCTTCAGTTCATCATCTGTTTCAAGGTCCAGGAGCTTTACATGTCCGTGTATGGATAGATCGCTTTCGGAAGTATCCAGCACCTGTATAAGCATGAGGTCGTGATGTGATAAACGGTAGATCGCTGATTCAATGGAACTTAAGTCCTCCATGAAATCTGAAATAATGACAACAAGTGACCGTGATCGTATAACCCGCTCATATTGTTCAACACAGCTGTTCAATGCGGTCTTTCCTTCAAGTTCCACGTCTGCCAGCCGGTCGATATCCCTGAGAAGGTAGCGTCTGCCCCTGTGTGTCTGTGAGATAGTAATGTCCTCGGCATATGTGGATATGGCGAACTTGTCGTTGTCCTTGGTGACAAGATATGCAAAACCGGCTGCAAGCATGGCTCCATACTCGTATTTTGTAACATCGCCAGTGGAATAGTCCATGCTGTTGCTGGCATCCAAAAGTATGTGGGTGGTTACTGATTTGTCCTCTTCGAACTCCCTTACATAGAGTTTTTCGGACCTTGCATATACGTTCCAGTCGATGGATTTGATATCATCTCCGGGGTGATATTCAACATATCCAAGGGTATCAAGACCGCGACCGCTATGTGTTGAACGCCTGCTTCCTGCATAGACACTGGAAACCCGCTTTCTTACCATGAAAGTAAAGCGGTCCAGCTGGCGGAAGAAATCCACATCGATCCTGTGTTTCCTGTCACTCATGGTTTAATATCAGTTTTCGTTATTCATTGGCTTACACTTACTACATTTATCGGGATGTCATTTGACCTTTGACAGTATTTCCTTAATGACCTGATCCGGTGTGATCCCACGCCTTTCAGACTCGAAGGTCAGGAGGATCCTGTGCCTTAAGATCGGATATGTCATGGCCTCGATATCCTCGTTGCTGACAAAGTTCCTGCTGTTTACCAATGCACGTGCCTTTGCTGCAAGTATCAGACCGATGGATGCCCTTGGTGATGCACCATATTCGATAAAGTCGGTCCATTTGCGGGTTGCCATCACGATCTTTATCGCCCTTTCTTTCAGATCATCAGCAATTGGCATATCCCTTGTTAGGCGCTGTAACTGTAGTACCATTTTCTTGTCAAGTACCTTCCTGACATGTGGTTCATCATACTGCGTGTAGCGTCTTACGATCTCTTTTTCTTCCTCGAAGGACGGATAGTCCAGCAGGACCTTCAAAAGGAACCTGTCAAGCTGTGCCTCCGGAAGAGGGAAAGTACCTTCCATCTCAATAGGGTTCTGAGTTGCAAGTAAGAAGAACGGTTTGTCAAGCAGGAACGTATCATTTCCAACGGTAACCTGCTTTTCCTGCATAGCTTCAAGCAATGCTGACTGGGTCTTTGGAGAAGCACGGTTAATCTCATCTGCAAGGACGATATTTGAAAAGATGGGACCTGGCTCGAATTTGAATTCCTTGCTTCCGCCTCTTTCCTCTATGATATGTGTACCTGTTATATCTGCAGGCATAAGGTCCGGAGTACACTGAATCCTGCTGAAATCAAGGTCCATTGTCCTGGATATAGTAGATACTGTCAGTGTTTTTCCAAGTCCGGGATTGCTCTCCATCAGTGCGTGGCCGTTGCACAGGATCGCAATGATGATCTGTTCAACTGTCTCTTTCTGTCCGACTATGACCTTTGATATCTCATTGAAAAGTGCTGCAAAGGCATCTCCAGCACCTCTGTAGACCTGTTCAAGTTCACCGGATCCGGCGTCATTGGAATTCATTTAATGTTCTCCTTGGTATGCAATCGATCGAATATGTTAATGTGATATATTTAGTTCTTAGCCATCTCTTCAAAGTATTCCTTTATAATACTCTCATACCCTTCAGGGAGTTGCTCATAATAGGCAGGGGATGAGATAAGTCCAACCTCATAGGCGGACGAGCTCACAAAATCAGGTGGCAGCTCCTCACCTTCTTCACCTGCTGTAAAACCTGTTCCTGCTCCCGGAGGAAGTGAGAGATCTACCTCTTCTCCTTCAACCACTATTACAGCCGGCTCACCCATAAGATCTTCATCACCGCCGTTCCCGTCTCCGTCATCCTCCAGTACAAATATCTCGTCAGGAGATGTTGCATTCTCTTTGCCGACTACGGATGCTATGTCTTCGATCAGACCTGCAAGTTCACCGGGGTCAACGTCTGACTGGTAGTCGGTAAAGATAACGAAACTGAAGATTGCAAGAGAGACAACAAGAAGTGCCATGCTTGCCTTGAACCTCTTCTTTTCGAGAAGCTCGGAAGAGTTTACCTTTGAAGCGATCTTGAGGACATTGTCCATGAGCTCGTCAACAATGATGTTATGGAGATTCTTGTTATCGTTTGCAGTTCGTAACCTCTCGTTCAGTGAAGGGAACTTTTCTTCGATAAGTGGTACTATCTGTATCTTCCTGTCCCTGAAGTGTATAGCAAACGTGAGCAGGACTGCAATGAAGATGGATATTAATGCAAGGAACAAGATCCCGGCCGAGATGGCATCAGAAGGACCGTATGTTGAATCTGCGTATAACTCGAAGGTCCTGAATTTAAAAAGCACCTGGTCGATCTTCAGTATCTTCAGCAGAGTGAACAATATTAATGTGATAATGGAAAAATCAAGTATCTTATAGATACGCTTGTATTTATTAGCAGCAGACTCCTGTTTTTTAATAAATGCATCAATATCCATAAGTACAGATCCCTTAATGATGGTTTTCTAAGATTACTATGACCACTATTTATCCCTTTATATAAAAATATGTGTTTATTTGTCCAGAAGATAGCCCTTATATGAGCCAAGAACCTTTAGCATGGACACTTTGGAATCAATATGATAGAGAGCATCTTTTATAACTGCATCGGATGCGCTTCCTTCCAGATCTATGTAGAAAAGGTAGTCACCGAGCGAGCGTTTGGATGGTCTTGACTCGATCCTTGTAAGATTTATGTCCCTCTTTGCGAATTCACCGAGGATCTCATAAAGGGAACCAGCCCTGTCATTCCCGATATCGGCTATTACGGATGTCTTATAGACATCAGTTTCATTGATATTGCTTTCATCCATTTCCCCGTCAATTTTCCGGATGGCAATAAAACGAGTGTGGTTCTGTTCCCGGTCCTGAATATTTGGCATCAGTATGTTAAGACCGTAGGCTTCTGCTGATTCCTTTGATGCAATGGCTGCCATTTCTTCAAACTCGTTGGCAAGTTTGGCAGCATGTGATGTGCTTCCTGTTGTGCGTATCTCCACATCCTTGAAATGTGTCCTTATGAACTGCCTGCACTGTGCAAGTGCCTGTGGATGTGAAAGTATGATCCTGATGTCGGAGATATTCCCTTTGGATAGCAGGCAGTGTTCGATCGGTACAACGACCTCTCCTATTATAGTAACATCACTTTCAAGCAAAAGATCAAGCGTTATGCCCACTGAACCTTCGATAGAATTCTCAATAGGAACGATCCCGATATCGGTCCTACCTTCGATAACCGCGGAAAATGTATCGGTAATATCATCATAGTATAACAGGGATGCTTTTCCGTCGATGCCCTGTTTTTTCATCCAGCCTTTTGCAGCTTTATCTGAGTAGGACCCTGCAGGTCCAAGTACGCCAACGATCATCGGTTAGAATGGGACTGCTTTATAAAAATAGTTTGTGTTACCAACTGTCATCTTTTAAGGAGCCTGAAGATAATTCCCAATCCGGTCAGGTTTATCAGTACTATCAGGACCGAACCGATCGTACGACGTATATCTTTCTGCCCAGAGTCTTCGGTTCCTTTCGAAATATCCGGTGTTGGATCGAAACGGATGACCCGATCGGTGTCTGAAAATACTGTTCTTTCCATTATAGTCTCCGGATCTCCTGTAGTTTTCACTTTGATATCATATTGCCTGTCCTTTTCAAGTCCATAGAAGACATATGAATCATCTCCGGTTGCATCTGCGATTGTTTCATTGCCCCTGCATATCGTAACATTGCCTTTTTCAGGCAGTAACACTTTAAAATTGACATGATCTTTTGAAGCAAGGGATCTGCCGTTCGTAAAACGCATTTCATCAGGCAGGTCAAGCACGCTAAGTATAGTAGGTGCAATATCCTGCTGTCCGAACTCCCCCTCAAGAACTTCATTGTTCAGGTTCTTTGATGTTATAATGAAAGGTATCCTGAGAACTTCAGGTTGGCTGGCATACTGATCCGATTTGCTTCCCCCTCTTCCATCTGCAGACTGGAATGCCATGCCGTGGTCTGATGTAAGTATAAGTGCAAGATCATTTTCTTTTGTTAGTTCATACAATTCACCTATCATAATATCAAGATCTTTGATGGTATCAGTATAACCTTCACTCCTGCGATAGAGTCCTGCTGTATCTACTGCACCTACGTTGACAGTAAGGATGAACTTCTGTTCAGGATACTTTTCATTCATCAGGTCGATGATCTCTATCGTGCTGTCCATGGCCCAGCGATTGTAGGCATAATAACGCTCAATGCTACCTTCGGGATACTTTTCAATATAATCCGGTGCTAATTTTGCATTTATTTCCAGTATTTCTATTAGGGACGCTTGCATATCGTCATGTTCGCTCCGACCTGGGGAATTTGCAATAATTTCCATCTGCGGATCATTGATGGATGTCGTAACATCGCGTATGCATATATCCTGTTCTGCAATTATTTCCGGTATATCTCCTTTTTCAAGAATAGCAAAATTCTGGTATCCATTTTTGTGTGCAATGTCATAGATCGTTGCATCGGAATAGGCAACCATTGCAGGAGTTGCTCCGGAATTACCTGTTACGATCACTGAATGTCCATTCTCACCTTCCGTTGAAGGCGTTATCACATTAAGCACTCGCAATCCTTTATCTGATATAACGGAAAGATTCCTGGCAACTGGTTTCCCAATGATCGTCCCATCGAGTGCATAAGAGGTGATTTCAGGATAGATGTAGGATGAACCAAGTCCATCGATAATTAAAATGACTGCTCCGTTTGGTGTACTGATCGAATTAACGTCTATTTTGGTGAGGGCGCCGGCAGGGAGCGCACTGGAAGAAACTATAAAGCAAATTATTAGAATGATCTTCACAACTCTATAAATATTGTTTGATATTTGCCCGTTTTTCATCCTGTGGACAATATTTGTTCAGAATAAAATAAGTACTGTTTTTTAATTTCTGATTTTATTTTTTTATTTTTTCTTGTTATTTGCAACTTATACCTGCTAATTATGTTTGTTTTCTAATACATAGTATATAGCTTAATCTATAAGATATTATATATTATCAAATACTGAAATTAAATTATTTACTTATAGTGTCTATTGAAGTGCTTTTTTCCCCACTAGTATTTGAGAAAGCAAAAAATATACTCAATTGAATCGATTTGATTTTATAGTATATTGCTACCACAGATTTCCAATTATAATATATAAGAGATGTGGCTAACAATATAGTCATTTTTTTATCATCCTATGTTTATTTGAAAAAATCAATATCAATAGACTTTATATTTTTAGATAATAATTAATATTAAATATACCTCCTATAGAAAATATTATATATTAAATTTCACAAAAACAAATGTTTATATAATACAAAATCTGATTTTATTTTGGATAAATCTACCCAATTTGCGAGTTTGAAATAATATTTGCCATATCTGGTCTGACCAGATCATAAACTATATTGGAGTGTTATATATGACCGATCTAAACCCTAAAGAAAGACTATTAAAAGCATTAGCTAAAGAACCAGTTGACAGAACTCCGGTAGTATCTGTAACACAAACTGCTATTGTAGAACTCATGGACCAGACTGGTGCTGCGTGGCCGGAAGCCCACTCAGATCCTGAAAAGATGGCAACTCTTGCGATCGCATCACATGAGATCGGTGGTTTGGAAGCTGTAAGGTACCCATACTGCCTTACCGTCCTTGCAGAGGCAATGGGCTGTGAAGTCAACATGGGAACAAAGAACCGGCAGCCATCTGTTACTGATCACCCATATCCAAAAGGTGTAGACAACCTTGAGATGCCTGCAGACCTGCTGGCTAATGGAAGGATCCCTGCTGTCCTTGAAGCAACAAAGATCATAAGAGAAAAGGTCGGAGATGATATCCCCCTGGTTGCGGGCATGGAAGGTCCTGTAACCCTTGCATCTGATCTTGCAAGTGTTAAGAAGTTCATGAAATGGTCGATTAAGAAACCAGATGACTTTGAGACCATCCTTGACTTTGCAACCGATGCATGCATCGAATACGCAAACGCATTAGCAGATGCAGGTGCAGATGTTATCTGTGTACCTGATCCTGTAGCATCCCCTGACCTGATGAACCCGTCCACATTCGACACAGTTCTCAAGCCAAGACTTGCAAGATTTGCAGAAGCTGTAAAATGCCCGATGGTATTACACGTCTGT
This sequence comes from Methanococcoides sp. AM1, assembly GCF_900774055.1. Classification (NCBI taxonomy): domain Archaea; kingdom Methanobacteriati; phylum Methanobacteriota; class Methanomicrobia; order Methanosarcinales; family Methanosarcinaceae; genus Methanococcoides; species Methanococcoides sp. AM1. Next base: position 93,577 of record NZ_CAAGSW010000004.1, read on the forward strand.
GGTAATGTCACCCCTATCCTTGACATGATGGCAGACTGCAAGTTCGAAGGACTTAGTATCGAAGAGAAGGTCGAAGATCTTAAAGGTGCTATTGCAACAGCAGGTGACAGGGCAGTTATTGTAGGCAATGTATCCAGTCCTTTCACATTGCTTTCAGGTGATGTGGCAAAGGTCAAGGAAGACTCAAAAAGAGCACTGGAAGATGGTGTTGCTGTATTATCCCCCGGATGTGGTATTGCACCAAATACACCTGTGGAGAATGTCAAAGCCCTTGTTGAAGCAAGGGATGAGTTCTTTGCTTGAACAATGTTCCTTAAGTTAAAGGCCCTGAAGATCAGGACCTTAACTTATTTTTGAACTTTATAAGTCTCAATTTCAATTTTAATTTCAAATCATACGATCGAGGTCGATCGGACAGGGAGTCATGATTATGCGAACGGGAATTGCAATAGACCTTGGAACAAGTGGTTTCAGGGCACAGAAAGTGGATCTGGACAATGGTGAAATAAAGAGGACTGTAATTACTATGAGGAATCCTCTCCCAGGTGCAAATGTAATGGATCACCTGGATTTTGCTATGACCTATGGACAGGACAAGGCACATGGGCTGGTTATCAGTGCTTTCAGGCATATTGTCAATGAGCTTGAGCCTGAGAATGGCACCGTGGACAGGATAGCCATTTGTGGTAACCCCATACAACTATCACTTTTCCAGGGAATTCCTATTGATGATCTTGCATATGCAGGTGAAAGAAAAAAACAATTGATGAACATTCAGGAGCAAGAGCGCGATGCTTCAATTGTTGACAGCATACAGATCAAAGGACTTGAGGATCTTGATTGCAAGGTCGTTATCCCACCTGCCATCAAACACGAAGTCGGTGCTGATGCCCTTGCATTGATCGTTAAATCAGGAATGTTGAACTCGGATGAAATCTCGATTGCCACAGATTATGGGACCAATGCTGAAATGGCCCTTAAAGTAGGGAATATTATCTATACAGGTTCTGCAGCAGCGGGGCCTGCACTTGAAGGACAGGAGATCGAAGACGGAAGTATTGCACGTCCTTTTGTGATCTCAGATATTGAGTTCAATAATGGTAACCTGAGAAACTTTGTCCTTGACGAGGAAATGAACACTATCCGGGGTTCTCTTGTAAATTATAAGACCGGAGATGTTGTTGAAGACGGTTCCATAAAAGCATCCGGAATCACCGGAACCGGAGTGATAGCACTTATTGATGAAGCTATGGACAACGGGCTCATCCAGTTGCCAAATATCAACACAAGTGATAAAATAATCCACCTTCAGGATAATGTGAAATTCACAGAAAAAGACCTTGCAGAAGCAGGAAGAGCTATTGGTGCCATACGTGCAGGCCATGTAACGCTGTGTAATGCTGCAGGCATATCTATGGAAGATGTGCAGATAGCCTACATGTCCGGTGCTGCAGGCACATATATGGATGCATTGAAGGCGCATCGTATCGGTATGATCCCTTACAATGTTTCAAATGTCTGCCAGATAGGCAACACATCCCTGATAGTTGCAAAGGAGATCCTGCTCTCGGAAGATCGGCTATGGGAACTCCAGAAGATTGCCAGGGAGATCGTTGGTACTCACGTAATGTTCGCAACTGATGAAGCTTTTAAAGAAGCTTATATCCTGGAACTTTCCTACTGGAACGAAGGAATGCCATTCAAGGGCCTGAAAAAGTTTCTCAGGAAAAAAGGGCTGCCCACAATTGATGTAGTAAAGACGACCCCGAATGTTGAAAAACGTGTGTTGAAGGATATTCCTGACCTTGGGGATGAGGGGTTGCACGTTCTCGAACAGGTTGGAACTTCTCTTAAGATGGAGGTTGAAGGTTGCATCGATTGCCACCAATGTATGGATATATGTCCAAATGATGCCCTAAAAGAGGAGAATCGCAATGTCAGTATACGGACGGATCTCTGCGATGGGGCGCATTGCCAGAAGTGCATTCATGTATGTCCAGAGGATGTGCTTGACTGGAACAAGCTCAAAGTGATGGGATAAGCCCTGGTAAAACTAATGGATCAAGATGTAAGCTCACACCTAAAAGGCACTCAGTACTGGATATTGATCTAAAAGTAAAGGATTGGATCGAAGGAAGCTACTATAGATCATTAGATGTGAGCAATTTCAATTATTCCTTAATTTAAGATAATCCTTTCGTTTAAGAGGAATGTCTTTAATAAAACTGTGGAAGTTATAACTTATTGGAGGAATATTGCTATTGTTATATCAAATATCTGACAAAATCAAAAGCAATAAATATGTCATCTTCAGATTAATAGCTAAAAAATGTGTAAAGTAAGATAACTGACAACTTAAAAAAACGTGCAAAACGGGAGATGTATAATATATACAGTTCCAGAGTACACAGAAGTTTAAAACCTGCTGAAAAGGAGTCTATTATATCAATACTGGGCAGCATGCCCGAATTCGATAGCGAAGCATCTGTCTTTTTTTCCTGGGACATTGGAAATAACTGGAAGATCCTGGATGTTTCTGATAACATATCACTTTTCGGATATGCTGTTGAAGAATGTAGGGATGAAAAATTCTCATATTCCGATCTTGTCCACCCCCATGACCTGAGACGTGTGGTCTCCGAGATAGAAGATCATCGTAAAACTGAGGGAGTCACATCTTTTTTCCAGGATTACAGGATACTGGCAAAGGATGGCTCTGTAGCAAATGTAAAGGTACTCAATGATCTCACAGTTGCTTCTGATGGGGCAATTGGATCTGCTTATGGTTTTATGATGGAAATGGTCAGTTTCCCTAATTCCGGTCATGCAAATTGTTATTTCGAATCTATCCTTGGTTCACTAAAAGAATCGATATTAATACTTGGTAACGATCTAAAGGTGATCTATGCGAACGATTCTTTCTATGATCTGTTTAAGGTCAGGCCTGAGGATATAATTGGTAAAAATGCAGGAAAGTTTGACCAGTTCAGACAAGATTCTCCTGAGCTTTTTAGTAATTTAAGCAATATTTGTGCGGAAGGGGAACCCATCAGGGATCTGGAATTCACATATGATTTTAGCAACATTGGTACACGTTCTATTTCGTTGAATGCAAGTCAAATATCTTTGTCCCCGGATGACGGATGTCTGCTACTTGCATCGCTTGAAGATATAACTGAACTGAAAAAAGCAGAAGAGCTGATATCATCTGAAGAGAAATATTCTTCTCTCGTTGAAAAGGGAACAGAGGGGATCATTGTTGTTCAGAATGATGTTGTTAAGTATGCTAACACGAAATTCTGTGAACTGAGAGGACTGGCAAAAGAAGATATCATAGGTTCAGATCTCTTTTCCCATCTTCCTACTGAATATCATCGTATGATCTCGATAAAGATCAAAAAATGGACATCCAGCAAGAAGAATGATCCTAAAAAATATGAAATAAACATATTTTCAAAAGATAAAGAAAACATACCTGTGGAAATAACTGCTTCCCGTAGTGACTATGCCGGAGAAAACGGAGTGATCATAACTATTAGTGACATCCGCGAAAAAAGAAAGGCAAAAGAAGCCCTCCTTGATACTGAGAAGAATTTTCGCCTCATCTTTGAGAAATCCCCAATGGGAATTGTACGCTTTGATCAGGAAGGCATCATCACTAACTCCAATGAAATATTTGATGAATTTTTCGAGCGTCTCCATGAAAGTATGATAGGGCAGAGTTTATTTGATCTCCTGCAGAATGATAACGTAAGGGAAGGTCTTAGCGATATTCTTAAAGGAAGGTCCAATAACTTTGCAGCTGAGACCCAGCTTACAAGGCACAACGAATCTGTGATACTGCGTTTGAACCTAAGTTCATTGATAGTAGATGGTTTTCCTCAGGGCGGCATGGCCATCTTTGATGATATAACCCTACATAAAATGGGAGAAGAGTCCCTTCAGCAGAATGAGACCCGTTTGACAAAGCTTCTTGAACTCAGTCAGATGTCAGATGCTGATGTCTCCAGCATTATCAGATTTGCCCTTCGATCAGCTCTTGATCTTACACAAAGCAGTAACGGTTATCTTATCAGGTTAGGGGACGATGGAATGCCTGATATGTTTTTATACCTTTTCAAAGATGAAAAGGGTCAGTATGCATTTACTGAAGATATTAATGATTTTTCTTCGAATCTGAAAAAGAATATTAAAGAACGTATTTCAACAGGGGAACCCCTGTTTTCTAACATTCTGGAAGATCGTGACAATAAGCCTGATGGATCAAAGAGATCGAACAGTCTTCTGGAGATCCCGCTTCATGATAATGGTTCCATCAAATTTGTGCTGGGTGTCGGTAGCAAGGATACGGCATACAATTACCTTGACACGCATAATTTGAAACTACTTATACAGTCCATGTGGAAACTGATAATTCAAAAGGAAGCGAATGAAGCACTTCGGACTTCTGAGGAAAAGTATTCAACCCTTGTTGAAAAAGGAAATGATGGTATCATCATAATTCTGGATGACATGCTTCTTTTCACAAATCCAATGTTCTGCAATATTGTGGGAATATCTGCTGATAAAGTAAAGGGGACAAAATTTTCCAGGTATCTTGCACCTGAATACAGAAGAATGATGGAGAAGATATTTTTAAAGATACTTGAAAAGAAAAAGAGTGTCAATCGTAAATCTGAAGTTTTTCTCCTGGGTAAGAATGGAAGGTACGTTCCGGTTGAAATAACAGCTTCTCGCATTGAGCACGATGGAAAACTTTCTGTAATGGCTATCATCCATGATATTACAGAACAGAAAGAAAAAGAGCAGGAATTACTTGGATCCCTTGAGGTCCAGAAGGTTCTGCAGGCTGTAATAAAGACCAGCCCTGCCGTTGTTTTCTTCTGGGGATCCCAATCTGATTGGCCTGTAGAGTTCGTTTCTGAGAACATCGAAAAGTTTGGTTATTCAACGGAAGAATTCATTTCCGGAAAGCTGAATTATAGTGACATTATCCACCCATCTGATTTGGAGAGGGTACAGGCATATTTTACCAGGAAGAATTCGGAAGGTGCATCAGAATATAACATCGAGTATCGTATTATAACAAAATCCGGTGATGTACGCTGGGTGGTGGAAAGGTCAACTCCGCAATATGACGAGGAGGGTAACCTTGCCCATATTCAGGGTATCATCCTGGACATCACAGAGCGTAAAAGGATCAACCAGTTCCTTAATATTGAATCGGAGGTAGGCAACCTGTTCACCCCTTCAGGGGACATTCAGGAAACCTTTGACCAGCTTCTGGAGTTCTCTTTACACATCGAGGGTCTTGATTGTGGAGCCCTTTATATCCTTGATAAGAATAATGGCGACCTGAACCTTGTATCGCATAATGGATTCTCTGAAGATTTTGTGAAGAACAATTCTCACTATAGTCCTGATACTATACAAAGCAGGTTATTCCTTATGGGTTATCCGCTCTATAAACTTTATTCAGAGATATTCCCACAGACACGCCATGATAATCGTGTGGATGAAGGAATTCTTGCTACTGCAGTTGTTCCTGTAAAATACAGAGAGGAGATCGTAGCAGTTCTTTTCCTTGCATCCCATGTCGAGTACGATATACCTTATGATGTTCATGCATCAGTGGAGACCATTGCTGCACAGATAGGGTCTATAATAGGCCGTATCGAAACCGAGGTTGATCTCCAGAAGAACCAGAACGATCTGAAATTACTTCTGGACAGCATTGAAGACCTCATATTTGTTCTTGATCAGGAAGGTTGCGTTCTCTATACAAATGAAAGCGTGACGAAAAAGCTTGGTTATTCAAAAGAGGAAATAACCGGCATGAACTTCATAAAAATGCATCCGCACAATAAAGTGCTTGATGTAGCAACTTACTTTAATAATGCAGCTTCAGGTAAAGGTGTTGTATTCACACTTCCTTTGCTGACCAGCACTGGAATGGTAATTTCTGTTGAGACGAGATTGACAAAAGGCAGATGGAAAAAACAGGGAGCATTAATAGCTGCCTGTCGTGAGGTGAACAGGACCTGATATCTAGTGGGTTAAGGAGTTGCAAATTTAAGATATAATCCATTAAATATATTATATGATTTAACATTATGATTTATTAACTTATATTTGTTAATTATTATGAGATGGAACATAGACCATTGATATTTATGAAGGAATAATTTATGATCGACATAAATCCTCAACATACATTAGTGCGATATAATCTGAAAGTAGAAAAGGAAATGACTCCTGAAGAAGTTGCAGAGGAGCTATTCCCGACAGATGAAGTTATACGTGAAGTTGCAAGAGCTGTTTTTGAAGGTGACGAAGATGAAGTTGTGGAAAGTCTTCAGAATGCGATAGATAAGGGCAAGGATCCTTTGCACCTGATAAATGATGGACTTATGATGGGAATGGATATCGTTTCAACACTTTATGATGGTAATATGCTCTATCTTCCTGACGTTATCATATCAGCCCAGGCAATGATCGAAGGAATTGAGTTCTGTAAGGAACGCTCCGGTGAAGAACACGAATACAGGGGCAAGATCGTTTCCTATGTTGTGGAAGGTGACATACATGATATCGGCAAGAAGATCGTAACAGTGCTTCTCAGGGCAAAAGGCTATGAGGTCATTGATCTTGGAAAAGATGTTCCCGTTGAGGAGGTCATTGCTGCTGTGAAAAGGGAAAATCCGATCATGCTTACCGGGACTGCCCTTATGACAACTACAATGTCTGCATTTAAGGATGTAAACTCCCGTCTTCTTGATAGTGATATTAACGTTCCGGTGGTATGTGGAGGGGGAGCAGTTACACAGGATTTTATTTCCCAGTACGATCTTGGCCTCTACTGTGAGGAAGCAGCAGACGTTCCGAAGATCGCAGATGCTATACTGAAAGGATTTGATGTTGAACGCCTCAGGAAGGAGTTCCACAAACATTGATGGTGGTTACGTTATGGATATTAAACGTTATACAAAAATGGCATACGATGATTTTGAGGATATGGTCTTCGGACATTCCCTCTATCCTGTAAAAACGGGTTTTGATCTCGAGATCGGAGCCGGTTATACTTCTGCAGAGGTGAATTATGCACCCCGGCCTTCATCAGGAGAGTCAAAAGAGAAACTGGTCGCAGAATATGAGAAGATCACAACTGATATCCTTCAAAGGATGGTTCAGGTAGGTTTTCCTTCCGTAGTGCTTGAGACCGAACATGTGCTTCAGATGACCACTAATCCGGGATGGGGGGCAGAGATTGCACATGCCCAGAAGACCATCATGGAAGAATATTACGACGAATATGGTATCAAATGCGCATTGCGCAATACTCTTGCCGATATCCGCGGAGGTCGTGAGAGTCTTGACCTGCGGGGAGACCCTTATAATGTCCTTATGGAATCCTTCGAGCAGGTAGCATCCAACGGTGCGGATATGCTTTCGATCGAGTCACTTGGAGGAAAGAGCGTTTTTGACACTGCTATCCTGCATAACGATATACCGGGAATTTTATTTTCGATCGGAATTCTTGGAACTCTTGATGTTGAATTTATCTGGTCCGAGATCAGCAGCATCGCAAAGAAACACAATGTAATTGCTGCAGGAGATACTGATTGTTCCCAGGCTAATACTGCTATGTTCATTGCAGGAGGTCTCCTTGACAGGAAACTTGCCCATACAATGGCTATAGTGGCAAGGGCTATCTCTGCACCGAGATCACTTGCAGCATACGAGGCAGGAGCTGTTGGCCCGGGAAAGGATTGTGGTTATGAGAACACAATAATCAAGGCTATAACCGGAGTTCCCATTTCACAGGAAGGAAAAGCTTCCACCTGTGCTCATTCGGATCTTATGGGTAATCTTGTTATGCAGTGCTGTGATCTCTGGTCCAATGAGTCCGTAGAATATCACGGTGAATTTGGCGGTACAAGTGTCCAGTGTTGGGGCGAAACATTATCCTATGATTGCTCAATGCTGAATACAGCTATTGAAGCTGGTTATGAAAAAGTATTCCGGGATGTGCTAATGGCTTCGGACCGATATCGTGATCCTCAGTCCTTCATGCTCGCATTTGATAATGCGTACAGGCTCGGGGAAGTTATCGTAAAAGATGGTAATGATATCTATTTACGTGCCAGGAACGCTGCAATTGAAGCCTGTGATATTATTGAGAAAGGGTCAAAAGGACAGTTAGAACTTTCCAAATTTGAGAAAGTATCTCTGGCAAAGGTAAGCAAGGTACTTAATTCCCTTACCGATGAAAAGGATGTTTTCATTGAAGCGCAGATGGATAAATTTAAGTCTGAAATGCCTGAATTCAGGCCTGAAAACTATGGTTATTGAGAAGATAACTTCTCATTTTTCACTTTTCTATTTTTAATTTGAGTACTATTATTCTTATTTTAATTGCGGTACAAGGTTAGTTTCATGCTATTCAGGATCATCTGTTCGTCAATGCATGTGCTGCCCAGAATAGTATTATTTAAGCGTTTTGATTGCCATAATTATTTTTGAAAAATCTACATTATTATATGCTTGATACAATATTTAGAGGTTACACCATTCTTTAGAAATTTTTCCAAAATGAATGGACCTATATTTTTTTGTCTTTTCGTTTATTCTATCTTTTGATAGTGTTTTTCATTTCTGTTGATAAAAAATGAATATGTATTTTATTATATATAGATTTCTACAACATTAAATATAGATTTCCCGGATTTCCTTTAATTAAATTATATTATCGGAATCAATTGACTTTTTTTATTACATGTAACGTTTTCAATTCGATCTTACTTTGTGAGATATGTTTTTATATTAGTTTACTCAAAGTGCCTGGCATTTATTTTATATAAGAATATCTCTACTAAATTAGACTATTGTTTTCACTAATGTTTATATTTCACCAGATTTTCACTATCAATAAGCACTTTTATTTTTAAGAATATAGTCTTGAAGATAATTGGTCAAATTAGATATCTTTATATATTAAAACCATAAAATAGAAACGTTTATATATTGAAATACCAGACGTTTTATTAGGATTTCAGGATGGAATCTTATGGATTGGATCGAAAACGATCTTCTAACTATAGAATGATCGTTTCAATATATAAAAAAGAACAAAGGAAGTAAAACATGACCAGTTTCGATGTAGACCCCAGTGAAATTCTGGTAAGGTACAATGTAAAAATGGAAAAGGCAATGACGCCTGAAGACGCTGCAGCTGAACTCTATCCAAAGGATGAGTTATTCAGATCAATTGCAGAAGCGATCTTTGAAGGCGAGGAAGACGACGTTGTCGAAGGTCTCGAGAAGGCAATCGATGCAGGCAAGAACCCAATTGCATTGATCGACGATGCTCTCATGGTAGGTATGAAGGTTGTCACAGATCTGTACGACCAGGGCATAATTTTCCTTCCAAACGTCATGATGTCCGCAGATGCAATGCTCGATGGTATTGAGTTCTGTAAGGGACAGTCTGACGAAGCACCTGTTTCAAAGGGCAAAGTAGTATGCCATGTAGCAGAAGGAGATGTACACGACATTGGAAAGACCATCGTTGCTGCTCTTCTCAGAGCAAACGGATACGAAGTAGTTGACCTTGGACGTGACGTTCCTGTGGATGAAGTTATCGAGGCTGTCAAAGCTGAGAAACCGATCATGCTTACAGGTACTGCACTGATGACAACAACAATGTACGCTTTCAAGGCTGTCAACGACAGGCTTCTTGAAGCAGGTCTTAAGGTCCCATTCGCCTGTGGCGGCGGAGCAGTCAACCAGGACTTTGTAACTACCTATGACCTAGGTGTCTACGGTGAAGAAGCTGCTGACGCACCAAAGATGGCAGATAAGATCGTGGCCGGTGCAAGTATTAGCGCACTGAAAGAGGAATTCCATAAACACTAAAGGGGTGAGAAAAATGGCAATAAACAGATACACAAAGATGGCATATGGCAATGCAGATGAAATGATCTTCGGTAAATCAAAGTTCCCTGTAAAGGCAGGACTTGGCCTTGAGATCGGTGGCGGATATACATCCCCTGAAGTGAACTATGCTCCAAGACCTGAAGCAGGTGCATCAAAGGAGAAACTCGTCAAGGAATACCAGAGGATCACCACAGATATCATGAACCGTATGGTCCAGGTAGGTTTCCCATCTGTAGTACTTGAGACAGAACACGTTGAACAGATGACCAACAACCCAACATGGGGAGGAGAGGTCGCACACGCACAGAAGGAGATCATGGAAGAGTTCCACGACGAATACGGCATCAAATGTGCATTAAGGCACACACCTGGTGACATCCGTGAAGACCGTGACTTCCTTGAGCTCAGAGGTGACAAATTCAACACTCTTATGGAATCCTTCGAAGAAGTAGCATCAAATGGTGCTGACCTGCTCTCCATTGAGACAATGGGTGGTAAGGAAGTATTCGACTATGCTATCCTGAGGAACGATGTTCCTGGTATGCTCTACGCAATTGGCTGCCTTGGTACCATGGATATGGACTTCATCTGGCAGGAGATCGCCAGTGTCGCAAAGAAGAACAACGTCGTTGCAGCTGGTGATACTGATTGTTCCGAAGCAAACACTGCAATGTTCATTGGTGGCGGTCTGCTCGACAAGAACCTTGCTCACACACTTGCTATCATCGCAAGGGCAATCTCAGCACCAAGGTCACTCGCAGCATACGAGGCAGGAGCTGTAGGTCCGGGCAAGGACTGTGGATATGAGAACACGATCATAAAATCAATTGCCGGTGTTCCAATTGCACAGGAAGGTAAGAGCTCAACCTGTGCACACTCTGATGTCATGGGTAATCTTGTCATGCAATGCTGTGACCTCTGGTCAAACGAGTCTGTCGAATACCACGCTGAGTTTGGTGGTACATCCGTACAGTGCTGGTCAGAATCCCTCGCATATGACTGTGCTTTGATGAACACAGCAACTGCAACAGGAAAAGCAAAGGATCTCAGAGACCTGTTCACACTTTCCGACAAATACAGGGATCCACAGGGCTATGTGCTTGCATATGACAATGCATACCGCGTTGGTGAGGCAATTGTCAAGGACGGAAACGATATCTACCTCCGTGCAAAGAATGCTGCACTCAAATCTGTAGAGATCATGGAAGAAGGAATGGCTGGTAAACTTGAACTCACAAGGTTCGAGAAGGGTGCACTTGCAGATGCAAAGGATGCACTGTCTGCACTTACAGATGACCAGGACACCTTCATGAGTGACTGTATGGCCAAGTACAAGGAAGAAGTTAAGGTATTCCTGCCTGAGAACTACGGTCTCTAAGCAGATTTCCAAAACGGTTTTCCAGACGTGGACAGTAGCCCCGGATTATTCGGGGCTACTTTCATCACCTTGAAAAATCACTTTTGTATTACAGACATTTTAAAACCCCTTAACTAACTACGGTAATATTCTTTCCCTAAAGTAAATGAATAGATAGGAGGCGATACCCAGGAATTTACAAACTCCTTTATCTCCTTAAATCGTTATTTTTATTTTTCAATGAGCAATAGTGTGCTCGATTATATATTACAATTTAGAACTGTTTGAATATATATTACTAATTAGTAGTTTACAACACCCATTATTACAATAAAACCGGAAGTGATCATATTTGACAAATAATGAAGAGACACCAGAGAACTGTATTTTATGTAAGCCTGAGAATGAATTTCACATAATCGATAAAACATCAGATCATGCACCACTCGGATTCATGGGACTTGGTCTTGCTGCTACAATGCTTGGCCTGATGGGATCAGGATTCTTTGCAGATGCTACTATGGTAGTATCAATGTCCATTTTCCTTGGTGGATTTGCACAGGTATTTGCAGGTATTGAAGGTTGGAAGAAAGGCGATGTTTTCGGAGCAACAGCATTCTCAGCCTTTGGCCTGTTCTGGTTCTCCTTTGCGTTCATACTAATGGCTACTGGAATTGCAGAAGGAGTTCTCGGTTCAGCCAGTGCAGCATCCGTTGGTTTCTACCTTCTGATATGGGGTATAGTTTCCCTTGTGTTATTGCTTGTTACATTTAAGATCGGAATCAAGGCAATAATTGTGGTATTCATCACACTCACCCTGACATTCTTCCTGAATGCAGCAGCAAACTTTGGGATGGGAGTTGGCGTAATTGCAGGTTACATGACCTTATTACTTGGTCTTTGTGCAATGTACACTTCACTTGCACTTGTAGCGAATTCCGTGTTTGGTAAGACAGTTGCACCTCTCTGAATCACGGTGCAAAATAGATACTATCAAGTTTCCAGCCGATCATCTGATCGGTTGTTACTTGATCTCAAAAATGAAGGGGTCGAAATGTGGGCAATAGCTACATTAAAAGGAATATCATTTGTAGTTTTTATATTTTACCTGGCAATGGCAATACTAAAGATAGCTATGGGAATGTATGCCGACCTCTCTGCAATTGGATCAATAGGATATTATTCACTTTTCGTCTGTATAATAGGATCTGCAAGAATATTCGGTCCACAAGTAGTTTCACATTTTGCTGAGTCTGATCATCCATATGGCTATAAAAAATATGGTTCATTGATCACTTTTTTTGTTGCTTTAATGTTCGTTCTGTTTGGTCTTGAAATTCTTAAAACATTAATTACGACCGCGTCTTCAGATGGTTATTCCGGATATTACCCGTTTGTATTTGGAACAGTACTTTTTACAATTATACTGGATATTTTGATACTGAAGATCAAAAAAGAAGATATATCTCCGGCAAAAAATGATATGTTCAACACATCTCTTATAGAAACAGACCTTCTGCTATCGATCATTGTTGCCGGTATACTAATATCAGGGACGATCTATCCACTGGCAGAACTCCTGGTCGTATTTCTGATCGTGGCATTTCTCTTCAAAGAGTGTGCATCCATCATTGTAGAATCAAGTAATACATTATGTGATGCATGCATGCTCGATGAAAATGCTGTATGCAGGATCGTGAATTCAATCGATGGCGTGGAAGATTGCTACAGGGTGCGTGCACATGGTGTTTCGCAGAGCCTTTTTGTTGATCTGCATGTGAAGGTTATGTCTGATATGCATATCAGGGATTCACAAAGATTGGTGGCACGCATTGAAAACGATCTTAAGAGGAGTTTTAGAGGGGTATCAGACGTATTTGTCTATATCGAGCCCTATAACTAATTAGAATTTACGATTTCAATTGGGCCGGTAGCTGCCCAATTATAACGTCAGGAAAGAACGGTGATAACCAATGCAATATAGTTTGGGTATTGATGCAGGCGGAACATATACGGATGCGATCCTTGTGAGGGATTCTGACAGGTCAGTTGTAACTTCCAACAAGGCACTGACAACATATCCGGATCTTATCGAAGGAATAAAGAATGCAATTGATGGTATCGATCAGGAATACCTGAAAAAAGTAAAACTTGTATCGCTTTCCACAACACTTGCAACAAATACCGTTCTTGAAGATACCGGTTATCCTGTCGGCCTTATTCTTGCAGGTGACCACAATATCGAAAAGGATTTCCCGACAAATAACATCATTTTTGTGTCAGGCGGTCATGATCATATGGGGGAAGAGATGGCACCTCTGGATATCGATGCAGTGACAAACTTCGTCCAGAGGGTCCAGGACAATGTGTCAGCTTTTGCTGTATCTTCACATTTCAGCATACGTAATCCCGAGCATGAGCTCCGGGTAAAGGAACTGATCAAAAAACTGACAGGTAAACCAGTGGTATGTGGTCATGAACTTTCGCAGGATATTGGTGCCTATGAAAGGTCGGTTACAGCTTATCTGAACGCACAGTTGCTTCCTGTTGGAAAACATTTCATAAACGCCATAATCACAGAGATGAAAAGAAGACAGATGGATGCAAGGCTTATCATGCTCAAATGTGATGGTTCCGTGGTTGGCATCCGGGATGCACTGGAAAAACCCATTGAAACAATATTCTCAGGTCCGGCTGCAAGTCTGATAGGTGCGTCCTATCTATCCGGTATTGGCACCTGTGCTGTCATAGATGTTGGTGGAACAAGTACTGATGTTTCAATGATTTGCGAAAATGTTCCGGATCTTAGTGAAGCAGGTGCAGTTGTTGGTGGCTGGCAGACAAAGGTCAAGGCAATCCATATGGAAACATCTGCAATGGGCGGTGACAGCCATATCTGGACTAAGGACAAGAACGTTTACATAGGTCCCAGAAGAGTAGAACCGTTATGTCTTGCTGCGGTTAAGTATAAGGGCTTTCTCGAAAAACTAAAGAGAATAGTGGTTCCTTCACGCCGGCTTTTTGACGAAAATATCCAGCCGACCAAATTCTTTGTGAGGAACGGCCATGAGATCGTTGATCTGACAGAGAACGAGGAGATGGTCCTGTCGGTGATCGGTGATGATCCCGTTTCATTTGATGAAATGTCCGGCAGCTTGAAAAAACCACCATCGTCCTTTGTATTGAGTTCTCTTATAAAGAAAAGACTTGTTCAGGCGATCGGTTTTACACCAACCGATGTGCTGCATGTATTGGGCGAGTATAATGAGTGGAACTCAGAGGCATCGAAACTGGGTGCAGATGTCATTGCAAAGTTGAACAATACCGGCAAATATGAACTTTCAGCTTTCCTTAAAAAAAGATTTGCTCGGAATATGGCACTTGAGCTGATGTCTTACATCTTGCCGGGGGTTGAACGCTCAGGTATTGAAAAAATCGTTGATGGGAAGTTCAAGGCAAAGTTCGACGTAGAAGTTCCGGTGGTACTGCTTGGAGGTCCTGTAATTGCCTATAAAGACGAGATCAGGTCCTTTATTAATGCTGACATACTCGTTCCCGACCATGCTGAAGTTGGTAATGCAGCTGGGGCACTTTTCGGGAAAGGTATCAAAAGGTTCGAGATCATGATAAAACCGGTATCATTGAACAACCCTGAAAGGGATTTTTTTGTATTCTCTCCCGATGGAAGACTGAAGTTCGACACATATGTGCAGGCATTATCTTTTGCTAATGACCGTGGCAGGTCGCTTACCTTCAGCTATATGAGTGAATGTGGCATCAGGGAAAGCAACGTCAATGTGACGGTAACAGAAAAGCATGTTTCACCGGAAGGATGGCATCATCCTCCGATGGAATCAAAACTGACCTTTGTTGGTGTCGGGATAATTTAAATTTAAAATTAGATTTAAAATTAAATTTAAAGGAAGATTATTCTGATAAACCTCTCCAACAGAAGCAATATTTGTAACCTATTGTAATTATTTTGTATTATATCCTTAACAACTTAGCTTTTAAAGAAGGGGCAAGCATCTTGAAAATCCTGGTAACAAGCTCTCTGATGTAGAATCTCTGATAGACTAGAAACAATTTCATCCAATTATTGCATGGATGTCTGACACAAAACAGAGTTAGGTGGAAGACTAAAAAATGATGAACATGATTTGTTCTAGAGAGATGAAAAAATGTGAAACTTATTTTTACCGGCGTAATCTGATGTGAACTGTGGTACCTTTCCCTTCTTCACTTTCGATCCATATATCTCCTTTATGGGCTTCAACGATGCTCTTGCAAATATAAAGCCCCACACCTGTTCCGCCATATTTGCGTTTGATCGAGGCATCGATCTGGTAAAATCTCTGGAATAGGTTTGGTATTAGTTCTTGAGGTATTCCAATTCCGGTATCTTCTACCTCGATATGCAGGTACTTTTCCTCTTCATATGCCTTCAGGACAATCATGCCTCCTGAAGGGGTAAACTTTATTGCATTATCAATAAGGTTGGTCAACATATCGGAAAGTCTGGTTTTATCTCCATCTATCAAAGCTAAATTATCAGGTACACATTTTTCAATTTTCAAATATTTCTCTTTAATTTGCAAATTTACGTCATTTACTACATTATCTATGATCTCTGCAATCCAGACCTTCTCGATATTATATTGGATAGCCCTGGATTCCAGTCCGCTGATGAACAATAACGATTCTATCAGGCGTCTGAGCCGTTCAGAATTTCTCAAAACTGTATTGACTGCCTTTTTTTGCTGTTCATTGAGTGATCCCAGGGTTCCATCAAAAACGAGTTCTCCATAACCCTTGATGGAAACAAGCGGTGTTTTAAGTTCGTGGCTTATGTTGGATAAGAACTCATTCTTCATCACATCAAGGGATTTGAGATCCTCGTTTGCCTTTTCCAGTTCTTTATTCACCTTTGAAAGTTCATTTGCATATTTTTGAAGTGCCTCTTTGGATTGGTTTCTCTGGATAATTCTCCACATACCTTCCATAAGTAACGTCAGTTGGCGAACGTCGGATTCATTATATTCTTCATCTTTGTTCCCTACGCCTGCTAATGCAACTATCTTTTCACCATCAAACACGGGGATGTTCATGTGGCGTGTTAGTTTCACATGGTCTTTTGGAAATCCTTTCTTTAAGGGGCTTGGAGCATTGTAATCATTTGTAATAATGGGTTTTCGCTGCCTCAGCGCTTCTCCCCAAAGTCCGGTGCTTTTCAGGGTATAAACTATAGGCCTATCCCTTATTTTGCATTCCTGCATAGCAGTTTTGGACCATGAATGCATTGTGAGAACGGCCTCATCTTCATTTACGAATGCGATATAACCAACTTTGCTTTGAGTAAGCCTGACAGCTTCTTCACGGGCAAAGTCTACGATCTCCTGAATTGACCTATCGGTCATCTGATTAAGTTGCAAAAGTGTTTCGAGACGATACTCATCAAGCTTCCAGGCATCTTCAGCCTCTTTGCGTCTTGTGATATCTTCAAAGATGCCGATGCCACCCAGAAGATCACCATCTTCTGATATGTTAGGGCTGTATTCAGCTTTAATTGGCGTTATTTTGCCACTGATTACAGAATGATACATGTTTTCATAATGACCCGGCTTTCCAGAGAGTACTGTTTTAACAGCATTCTTCATTTTTTCATCCTGGATCGAAGTTGCCATATTAAAGCCAATAATATCTTTTCTGGATACAGCAATGATCTCAAGGAACTTTTCATTACAATGTGTGATCATCCCATTTTGATCAAAGTGGAATATTCCCATTGGTGAATTCTCAAAGATCATTCGGTACTTCTTTTCGGATCCCTTTAGCGCTTCTTCTGCCATCTTACGTTCACTGATATCTTCAAAGATACCGATACCACCCAGAAGAGTGCCTTCTTCTGATATGTTTGGGTTGTAATCAGCTTTTACAAAAATAAGTTCGCCACTGATCACAGTGCAATATTTTCCTTCAAAATGACCCGGTTTTCTTGAAAGAACCGCTTTGATGGCATCCTTCATCCTTTCATTTCGAATAGAAGTCACCATATTAAAGCCAATAACATCTTTTCTTGAAGCAGATATAATTTCAAGGAATTTGTCATTGCAATGAGTTATCATCCCATTTTGGTCAAAATGAAAAATTCCCAGAGGTGAATTCTCAAAGATAAGACGGTAGTTCTTTTCCGAATCCTGAGACATATTTTCTACCTCTTTATTTTTGATAATATCTTTGGAAATTCTTATTCCCCCGGTACTGTAACTATCATTAAGTATCCTTGAAAAAGAAAAACGATATTAAAAGCCAATTCTATGTTGGGCTTTAATATTATTGTAGTTATTATCATTACATTTGTCTGCCTTTCGAATTACATACGTTTGTTAAATTATTTGCGTATTATACAACAAGAGGTTGCCCCTTAACTAAAAATTTGTCAGGAACATGCTAAAATTGTAAGCAACCGTCTTAATGCTGATGTGAATGTCCGTGTTCATGATGCGGATCAATTTTTTCTATCTCAACCCCATAACGAGTGAACACGTCTGTTGCAAAGTTATCTACGATCTTCACAAGCTCTTCTTTATCCATATTCGATATTGCTGAAAGTATCTTTAATTTAGGAGTTTCATTCTTTCCTGTTTCGATCAGCTCTAATTGCGGATCTTCGAAGTATGCTGTGACGTTCATTTTCACTGTATCCGCATCAGAATCAAGGAACATTTTGATATGACCAATGAACTCAGGACTATGCTCCATTACTTCTGCTTTTATGCTTGCCATGATATCCCTGGCTATCATCTTTGCTCTATCAAGATCCATTCTGTCCCGGATCTTATATTCTACAGCGTAGGTTGCAACCCCTGATGCGTCTATAGAGTTTTCAATTTCCTGCTCGTCCCTGATAAGTCCCATATCTTTTTTGCTGACAAGGGATATGCTATTTTCAGGAGGAAGGGATGTCCTACCCATCTCTTTCGGTTTCATTTCCTGAACTTTTGCATCCGGAGATCCATTAAGTATTGACTCAGGAAGTATCATGTCCATGAAACTATAGAATTTTTCATCGCTATTCTTTGCAGAGATACGTATCACTTTTGCTTTTTTGTTGAGCTGCTGTACAGATTCTTCTATAATAGGTATCTGGATGTTGTCCATAAGGTCGATCTTATTAATGGCAAGGATCTCTGCATCCTCTATCTGGCGGGTGGAGAAATGTTTCATCTCTTTTAGCAGGTGTTTGAACCTGCTGCCATCTATAAGGGTTACAAGAGGTGCTATTTCTGCACCTTCTCCCAGGTCCATCAGTTCTACCTCTCTTTTGATCACATTTGGAAATGCAATTCCGGTAGGTTCGATTATAAGGACATCCGGATTGTAAGAATTAAAAAGTGTTATCACAGTCGAGCGTAGGCCCATCTTGAGTGAACAACAGATACAACCGTTCGTGATCTCTTTTGTATCAAAACCGAACTTGTTGATGATGTCACCATCGATCCCGATCTCACCGATCTCGTTGACGATAATAGCAACTTTGAGTCCCTTATCCACGAGATACTTACCAGTATTGATTATTGTGGTGGTCTTTCCGCTTCCAAGAAAACCGCCAACTACAAGTGTTAGCATTTTAGTAGCTCCTCTTTTGTTTTTAGGAACGTGTCATCCGATCCAAAAATGAGACGTCCTTTTCTCTTTATATGTTCGATATTACTGGTTATTATATCTTTTGATATTGATTCCAGTTATCCGGCCTGCTCCCCTAAACTCTTGTTTACACCGGCAATTGATGCTAAAGAGTTACTCATTATCAATAAAAATAATTATAACATCGTATTAGAGATGAAAAAGTATGATCCTGTCATTACTTTCATGATGAAGATCGCATCGAAAAATGATTCAGGAGCACAGTTGCACCGAATAGCAATGCAGTCGCTGCAAATATCGTCCCAATATCAAATGCTCCTGTAAATACTCCTGCTATAAGTGGCATCAATGCCAGTCCTGCATAAATGCAGGTATTGTAAATACCCATTGCCATTCCATGATCGATCTTCATGGTTGTGATCGCCAGTGGAAGTCCAAGTAACATGATCCCTGATCCAAGACCTATAACAGTAAATCCTGCCATTGGGTAATATATGGTTGCAATTATCCCGAACGTTGTGATAAGGATGCCTTTTTTTATGAGATCATCGTAGCTAAAATTAAAACGTGCTATTGTGATCGATGAGATCATGGTTGACAGGTATAATAATGAGATGGCGACCCCCAGCTCGGTCTTTGTCAGAAAGGAGCTGCCATACTCAGGATAAAGAGATACGAGCACACCACTTGATCCTGCAAGCAGGAATGAAATTATCCATATACTGAGTGAGCTCTTGCTTGTAACAAATGAGATATAAGTTCTAGCCGACATTGTGCTTGTTCCTGACACATTTCCGTTGTCCTGTTTTCCGGCAAGGCAGGTCATATGATAGAATGCGAAAACCAGGGTAAAGGCAGTTAGCGTAACAAAAAGGTATATTCCATATTTAATGCTGATATCCGCAAGATAACCGGTAATAGCGACACCTGCAGCAAGTCCTCCATTGATCAGAAAATTAAATTCGCCAATGTATCGCATCTTTTTTGTGAACAGTGCTAACCTTGAAAATGCAGCGGGGAAGAACGCACCACATGACGCACCCTCAATAAAGCGTGCCAGCACGAGGATCATGAAATCATTTGTGACGGCTATAGCGATTCCTGATATGAATGAAAGTATCAATCCGAGTACTACAAATTTCATGCTGCAGAATCTGTCACTAAGAATTCCGAATGGGAGCATAGTGAAAAGTGCACCCAGGAAAAAAGATGAGTATAAGAGGCTTGTTGAGGTAACAGCTGTCGTCTGCCCGGTAGCAGCAAGCTCAGGAAGTATGGGTATGACTGCATTGGAAAGACCCATTATTACAAAAGCGGAAGAATAGAGTAAGAACCTTTCATGATCCATGATAGTGTCTGTTATTCCTCTGGAAGTTAGATAAGCTTTTACATCCTGACAAGGGTTCTAAAAGAGCTATTCTTTTCAGGATACAGACCGAATAAATACATAGCGTCAACTAAAAACGTATAGCAATTCATTTTTTCATTAGAATGCTAGTTGAATTCTTTTTAGCGTAAGAAGTCATATTTTTTGTTGAAAACATATGATTTAATTATGGATACCATGCCACTTTCGTGCTTAATGATATAATCCCCGGCTTTTCCATTCAGTGTTCCTTTAGGAGTTCTTACGCTAAAATCAGTGTCCATTCTTAATGCATGACCTACTGGCGTCTGTATTTTCTGCCCATTTGTAGATAGGTCTCCACCCAGACTTTCCTTTAACTGATCCACTTTGGATTCTCCCATATATAAAGGAAGTTCATTACGATATAAACTTAACTATGAATTAGTTTATATATCTAGATATATATTTACACTGGCATTTATTTTTGATGAAAATTATTTATTCGATCCTGATAATCTTTGAGCAAATCACAAATGAGTCAAAACATGAACATCACGCTTATTGGAATGTCAGGTGTGGGCAAGACCACAATTGGGAAGTTACTTTCAAAGAAACTGGGTTATGGTTTTGTTGATATCGACTCCCTCATTAAGAAAAAGATAGGTATGAGCCTGCAATCATTCATTGACAAATCCGGAGATAATGCCTTTCTTGAACTGGAGGAACAGGTTGTTCTTGATCTTGAACCCTCGGGAAATTGTATCATTGCAACAGGAGGCAGTATGATCTATTCTGAAGTTGCTATGGAGCACCTGAGGACACTCTCAACTATTGTTTATCTGGATGCCCCGTTTGGACGGATAGCTCGCAGGATCGATCCTTCTAAAAGAGGAGTTGTGGGTTTGAAGGAAAAAAGCCTGAAAGAGCTATATCATGAGCGTAAGGTGCTATATGAAAAATACCTGGATATTCACATTAAAATAGAGAAAGGCGAAAGGAAAAGTGCCATTGCGGACAGAATTATTGCTATCTGCTCCGAGAGAAATGGCAGCTGATCCGCGTTCCCATTATTTACGTTAAACATTAGTTCGTAAGTGCCTGTATAGGTGCTGGTATCCTTCCACCGCGCCCTATAAATTCCTCTGAGCTGAATTTAGATACGGCCATGACAGGTGCACGTCCCAGAAGTCCACCATACTCCACGCTGTCACCAACTTTTTTTCCCGGGGCAGGTATCAGGCGCACAGCAGTTGTCTTCTTGTTGATCATGCCAATGGCCATCTCATCTGCAATGATAGCAGAGATCGTGGAGGCACTTGTATCACCCGGAATAGCTATCATATCCAACCCCACAGAGCAGACACTTGTCATAGCTTCGAGCTTTTCAAGACTCAACGCACCGATCTCAACTGCATGTATCATACCAGCATCTTCACTTACCGGAATAAATGCACCGCTTAAGCCTCCGACATACGAGGATGCCATTGATCCACCTTTCTTCACGGCGTCATTAAGAAGTGCAAGGGCTGCTGTGGTCCCATGGGTCCCGCAGTTCTGAAGTCCCATTGCTTCAAGAATAGCAGCTACACTGTCACCGATCTCAGGTGTTGGGGCCAGGGACAGGTCAACAACACCGAACTCAACATTGAGACGACGGGAAACTTCCCTTCCGACCATCTCACCCATCCTTGTAATCTTAAAAGCTGTTTTCTTGATCGCTTCAGAGATCTCACCAAGGTTAGGGTCCTTAAGTTCCCTGATGGTAGAGTTCACGACTCCCGGACCGCTTACACCTACATTTATAACACAATCAGGTTCGCCTATACCGTGGAATGCACCAGCCATGAACGGATTGTCTTCCGGTGCATTGGCAAAGACAACAAGTTTTGCACAGCCGATCCCATCATCATCTTTTGTTGCTTCCGCGGTCTTTTTGATGATATCCCCCATCATTGCCACAGCATCCATATTGATACCTGCTTTTGTGGTAGCTACGTTTATGGATGCACAGACCTTCTTTGTAGTTGCAAGTGCCTGCGGAAGGGAATTGATAAGTTTTATGTCTCCAGGTGTTGCTCCTTTATGCACGAGGGCACTGAAACCGCCAATAAAATCGATTCCCACATCTTCTGCTGCACGGTCAAGTGTCTTTGCAATGGAAACATAATCATCTGAATCACAGCTTTCGGCAACGATGGCTATTGGAGTTACAGCTATGCGTTTGTTTATGATCGGGATGCCATAGAGATTCTGTATATCTTCTGTGGTCCTTACAAGTTCCTTTGCATAACCGGTGATCTTCTCATAGATCCTTTCATTAAAAACTTCAATATCATTGTGACAGCAACCACGAAGGTTGATACCCATTGTAACTGTGCGGATATCGAGGTTCTCCGCTTTGATCATATGGATGGTTTCCAGTATCTCTTCAGGATGTACAAGCATACGATATCCTCCTTTTAGATCCTGTGCATGAAGCGGAATGCATCCTCATGCTGGACACGCACTTCCACCCCAAGCTTTTCCCCTTCTTCAGACATTGCTTTCTGGAATGATGTCAGATCGAAGTTCTCATATTTTACACCTGCCAGCATTATCATGGTGAACAGGTCTTCCATAAGGGTCTGGCTAATGTCAACAATGTTTACATTGAAATCTGCCATCACCTTTGTGATATTAGCAACAATACCTATCTTGTCGATACCGATTACAGTGATTATGAAGCGGGTTGAGCTCATTTCTCTATCCTTCTATAAAGTGATTAGTTGAATGTGATGCTGAGCTATACTATGTGATGGATTATAGCTCTTTACCTTTTCTAAGGGAAATCGTCCAGGAGAACAAAAATATCAATTTAGTCCGGAGATCCATGAAGAAAGGAAAGATAATATGAAAAAACGTAAAAAAGGTGAATATTGCGGAAAATACCACATATTCACAAAGGCATATTATTGTTCATTCATGTCGAAGGTCATGACCTGTCCGTTCTCATCTGTGATGGTCATAACCCCATCGATGATTTTCATTTCTGATATGACATTGTCGGATGTATCGTAACTGGTCCAGATAACCATCTCAGCTTCTTCTGACCACAGGTATTCAATTTTAGCAATATCTTCTGTAACAGGTTCGATCTCGACGACTGCTTTGCATAGAGTCACTCCATTAATGACCTCGGTTCCGACGATCTCCATTTCCATGCTCTCACCGGTTTGTGGATTTGATGCTTGCCATGTAGTTCCCACAGGACACCATTCATTTTCAGCATCATCCGGTGATGTGACTGTGATCTCCACATCATCGTCTGTGTAGGTCGTTGTCTCAGTATCGTCACCAGAACATCCTGCAGCTACCATAGTGATAGCAATCAATAATATCAGCCATATTTTGCTCATTGTAATTCCCCATAATAAATTCAGTTTGTTAGGATTTAAGCATATCGAGAGGTACATTACTTTTTTGCCAGGATGTAGGAGAAAAGGTATAATGGATCTTAGACGAACAATATCCATTATAATGATCCGGTTTAGTACAATTCTCAATTATAGAATATGAAAAGACCTGCAATGTAGGCAAAATATGTGATAAGGATCACTCCACCTTCCCACCTGTCAAGCCGTTTTCTTGTTATTCCAAAGATGACCAGCATCAGCATAATGAGGATCATGACCGGGAAGTCATAGCTGATAGATTGATCGAGGATAGGAAGTGTGCGGATCTGTGATGAGAATCCCAGTATCATTGCAATGTCCATTGTGTTTGCACCAAGGATGTTGCCTATGGAGAGGTCCTGATGTCCTTTCAATGTTGCGGAAATAGCAGTTATGAGCTCTGGTAACGATGTCCCAAGGGCTACAAGTGTCAGTCCTATGATCATTTCAGGGATCCCCAGCCAGTATGCGATCTCAGTTCCTGTGTCTACAAGTACACGACTGCCAATAACCACACATGCTGAGCCAATTATGAAATAGAAAATGTCTGATCTCATTTCTTTCAGGGACAACTTTTCCCTCTTATTTTCCGGTCCGTCGAATATTGCAGACTGAAGTCGGTAGTTGTAGTAAAGGAAACCTACGAAAATAGCAAGCAGTATCAGACCATCAATTGATGTTAGATTGCCATCCAGTGTTAAAGCTATAAGCGTGAGTCCTGAAAAAAGCATGATGGCGCCTTTATGGAGGAAACCTTCATCTTCCAGGGGTATTGCTTTGATCGTTATGACCAATCCCAGTGCCAGGCCGATGTTACAGATAGCTGAGCCCACTGCATTCCCTATGGTGAGATCGGTGTGACCAATATATGCAGCTATTGCAGAAACGGTGAACTCGGGAGCAGTTGTGGCAAAACTTACAATTGTAGCCCCTATAAGGATCTTTGGGAGACCACTTTTTGTGGAAATGGATACTGCGGATTCGATGAACCAATCCGCTCCTTTAGTGATCAGAATAAGGCCTAACAGGAAAAGCAATAAAGTCGACATCACCATGGTCTACCCTATAGCTTTCCATTACATTTAAACTGAATGTGTCAGTCCTCGCTGGTGATAACAAGTACTGGCCCTACATCCGCTGCAATTATCCAGCGTGTGAGACTGCCAAGCGGATCTTTCCTCAGGGACTCGGATCCCATGACCGTAAGGTCTACTGATCTTTCTTCTGCGATCCTTATCAGGTCACCACCTATATCTTCGCTGCTGAGAACGATCCTTTCGGCTGAGATACCTGCTTTTGCAGCTTCGCTTAGTGCATATTCCATGTTAGCTTCGATGTTCTCTTTAACAACTGCCAGCATTTTCTCAGAAAGCTCTTTTGGAAAGATGGATTCAAGTTCCTTCTTTTTTTCCAGATAGACGATTATGAGATTGCCGCCTTCTTTTTCTGCAACATGAAGGGCGTGGTCGACACCTCTTTTTGACATTTGTGTCTCGTCTATTGGAACAAGGATGTTCCTGTATGCTATATCCCCCATAATGACAACTCCATTAATCTATTTGTATTCCATCTATTTACCGGATTCCCTTTTATTCAAGTCCGAGTAATGTAACAGCAGCAACGATCAGAATACCAAGCCCGACCATTCTCACAGAATGTTTTATGATACTTTGCTTTGCTATCTTCCCGGAATAGATCCCCAGTATGGCAAGAACAGAGATGCTTAATACGACAGCTATCTCAAGAGCCATCTCGTCAAAGAAATAGAATGGCGAGATCGGGACAAGGGATCCTAGAAAGCTTGACCCGCCATGAGCTATTGAATCGTTCCATATCTTCTTTTTTGTCCTGGCTTCGAGATCAGTTGATTCCAGACTCCTTAGTAATGGTTTTTCGAGTTCGGCCAGATTCCCGTATTCGACGGCACTCTCTGCAAGATATGATCCAATACCATTGGTCATGGCCAGTGCGACCGCACCACCAAGTGCTGCATTTATGATAATTGAAGGATCATCAACAACATGCGAGGTTCCAATTACCACACCAAGCACAGCCAGAAGACCATCGATACTACCCAGAATAATATATCGACCCTGTTCCTTATTAAGCTTCATATCAAATTTCTCTGCCGGATCTTTTAAACTTTTCTTTGTGATCAGAAGAGAACGGCCTGAGTAAACATTAGACCGAACACTTGATCATCAATACATTCGTCAATGCCCAAGGTGGACGAAATTGCTGACGAGTATATGATAGAGGACTGGTTTGATGACCAGGAATATTCTGATAGTACCCGTACCCGATATTTACATTGTATCTGTAAGTACATAGACTTTACGAAAAGTCACCAGAGGAACTTATTCGCGAAGCTGAGGACGATAACCGCAATGGTCTGATTCCCCGGGAGAGAAAGATCAAACAGTATATGATCAATTTCCACCAGTCCCTTGTCAAGGCTGACTATGCTCCCAAGACAATCGGCATATAGATGTCAGCTGTCAAGTCCTTCTACAGGAACTTCGATATCGACATTCCAAATCTTGGGAAATCAAAGCATGCAGTTCCACTTGAAAATCATAAGAACGCCCCGAGCAAGGAAGAGATCCGTTCAATCCTACCATTTGCATCACTCCGGAACAAAGCAATTGTACTGTGTGGATGCTCCGGAGGCCTCGGTACGAGTGAGATCATTAATCTGACTGTGGTCACTGAATACGGTCTTGTGTACCAGCGTGTTTATTGCAATGTCGTGGTAATCGACTTGCTTACAGTGAGAGCAGCGTGTGCGGACATACATGATTTCGCCTTTAAATTACACATCCTCAATGTATGGTATATACAGACATCTACAGAACCCCTCTCCATTTTCATTCGGATTGTGATTGCAGTTTTTATGTGGGATAGGCATCTTTTCAAATGCTTCTTCAATTGTAACTACCATACCCTCAAATACACGACATACTTTACATGATTGGGATCCTGCAGCAAGTATTTCCACTCTGTAGATACCATTTTTTTGATGATTTAGCAATTGAAATCGTGCCGATTCTTGGAGTGTCGGGAAAAACTCTTCGTTGTTTTCATAGAGTTCCCTCGCTTTTTGAAAGTACATCATCGATTCGGTATGCAAAGCTTTTATGTTTGAATATTGATCAATTGTATTCGAACGTTTTTGCTTTGGTTTTTCTTCCAAAGTTTTTCCTTTCAAAAAATCAAAGAGCCCCATGCTACCCTTCCGCTTATATCGATTGTTAGTACCCTATCCTTCAATTTTCGAGAGAACTTTATTTTTGTTCTAATTGTTTTTCTGCCCATAACATGGTTGCCTTACCAATCATTTCAGACCAGTTGTCAAACGAAGTATTATCCCTGATGTACTCATTGAATTTTTCATCGTTTTTATCGATATCTGAATAAGCAAGACCGATAAGTCCTTCACAGGCATCTATAAGTTCTTGGACAGTAACAAATCCAAAAAACGTGTATATTCTCATGAACGATTCATCTAATAATTCATCAAGTGGTACTTTAGCTGCAATTTTTTTCTGAAGCTCTTCTAATTCGTTGTGTAGCTTAACAACCTCAACAACGTCAGATTCGACCATAAAATCACTCCCCTGTTTTATCATTTGTTTTGATTTCGGTAAAGGCGAATTCACTCTTCAATAAATCAAATAACCCCCATACAATCTCCTCTTTTATGATTTATTGTTTATGAAGTTGTTTGTTGTTCTATTAAATACAAATGCTGTCTATCAGGACAGTACACGAAGCAGAATACCCAAGAGTGATAAGCCGTTTACTCTCAATACTCATGTGAGGGGATGGCTGGGAACAGAAAGTTTCTGTTGATGATAGAGTTTGCAAAGTTATGGAGAAACAGAATGTAGAGGTGAGTTCCAAAAGGCCAAGAATTCAAATGTGGGAATCGAATTGAAGATATCCTTAAAGAACTCCCCAATGCGACATATGTTTTTTTGCTTATATATCCATCCATAACGAGCAACGAAAATGTTAGGCAAATGATTTCTACAGAGTCCATTTAATATTTTGCAATTCAGGATGTGAAAATTATATACGTTTCTGACTTGTCTTTTATACAAATCAAAGCACCTGCAATCCACTTAGCCACAGTTTACTTCGAAACGTTTGCTTTTCTCCATAGTATATTCCCTTTATCATCAATCCACTCTATACGTCCCCTTTCCTTCAAGTCTTCAAGTATTTCTGTCAGATCCGATCGTTTTATAGTTATACTGTAGCAGGCATCAAATTCATTACAAATTTGCTTGGGGGTTAAAGTCCTGTCAGCAATTATATTTTCGGTAAATCCTGTGAGAACTTCATAAGCAGCCCATGGGTAAACGATCCAGCGCCATTTAACTATTTTTTTGGCATAATAATCCGGAACGAAATCCGAACATATTTTGTGCTGGAGAACCCCCGTTTTGATCTCTGCCGGTTTAAGGGGTTTCAGGTATTCTACGGCAAGACTTAGTGTTTTACCCGTATCGGTAACATCATCCACAACAAGGATCTTTTTACCATGAATATCGATAGACAGTGGGAACTTGAGCTTTACAGTCTCTTGAATATCTGCAGCTCTTTTGTAGTGCTCGATCTTTATTGACGTTAAGTCATCAAAAAGTAGAAAATCGCACACTAACCTGGCAGGCACATAGCCACCTCTGCCTATCGCAATTATGATGTCAGGAAAATATCCAGAACCTTTTATTTTGTTAGCAAGTGTCTTAGCAAGGCTGTGTACTTCTCTAAAACCTATCAAATCACATTTAAATGCGTTACGATTAGCAGGTGGATATTTATTCGCAGCTGCCATTGATATAGAATCATTTCTCATTCTGTAAAAACGTTTCGAGTATTGATTTTTATATTTAGTTTCAGCCATGCATGATGGTCAAAACCATCTTTTTTCATCCAGAATATCTTCAAGGATTTGAAGAAAATAAAGGGTATTGAGCCGGTACTCATGTTCATGGAAAGGGGATTGTGACGGTTCCTGAACTTTCCTTTTTATGTGGCTTCCAATGACCATTATTTAATTCTCAGTCGTTTTTTACTTCTTTTGATATGCGATCAGGTGTCCATGGGGGATCCCATACCAACTCGATTTCAGCCTTCTTTATCCCGTCAATCGATTCAACCTTCTGCTTGACATTATCCAGAATCACTGCATACATCGGGCAGCTTGGCGTTGTCAGGGTCATTTTTATATTGGCTTGGTCGCCTTCAACATCTACATTGTACACTAACCCAAGGTCCACGATATTGATCGGAATCTCGGGATCGTAGCATTTCTTAAGAACTTTCATCACGTCTTCTTTAGTGATCATAGTCATACACTCCTCATCCTGCACTTTATGATAATAACTAAATAGTTTCATCTTGAATAATATAACGGGCATAACAAATGCTCATCGAATTCGTTTAACGGGGGTTAATTCGAATATGACAAAACCGAAAATGCTATCAGTAGAAACTATAGAAAGGGATCCTATAAAGGATGCAGAAGGAAAAGAAATTGGGAATTTCGTAGACTTTATGATAGACTTGGAGCAAAATTGTATTCCATACGTCATTGTGTCGCTTAAAAGTAGAGATGGATATGTTGGCATTCCGTGGGGAGTTTTCAAATTGGGGGAAAAACACAGTTTTATTCTGGATGTTGCTAGCTCCACGCTGGATAGTGCACCGGGTTTTTCAGAAGAGAAATGGCCTGATATATCTACTCGCGAATACGAAGAAAAGATTTACAAGCACTTTGGCTGTCCGTTGTGTGTGAGTTGCTAAATAACATCAATTTTGTATTACAGGGACATCATGTAACGGTTCCTGAACTTTCCTTTTTATACTCAAGACTTAACTTCCTCATGTGTCTATCCTCCGATCATCCACAGAACTTGATCTTGAAACAATCGATCAGAATATCGACATCATTATTTCCAAACTCGATACTCAGCAGACTGAATCTATGTCTAAGTGGATAGCAGTTGCCTTCGTAGCAGGCTCAAATCCAATCACTGTGCCGTTATACCCCGATGACAAGGAACTATCAGACCAGCAGGAACGTGCTATCAAGAAACTGTCAGCTGAACACTTCGGATACATCATGGAATTCAATTACAGATGGGTGAACAGCTCAAAGACAAAGCTCGGGATATCCTACGAGACAATGGTGGATACAAAGAAATCGCGAACTATACCAAGCAGGTCCTGGACGGTCAAGAGAAGGTTGTGATCAACAATGTTGACAAGACTCGGAAGATTGTCCAAGTTGGTAAGGATGACACTCTACGCGAAGTCGAGAAGGTCATAACAAAACAATACGTCACCACCGTAGGCAACTACGCAGATATGCTTGGACGAACTGCAACACACTCTGCCTAGGCTGAAGGTCGAGCTATAGGTCATCAGAAGATGGGATTTCATTTTTGGAGATATGTGGGAGCATTGGACTCTAGGACCCGTCCCAGCCACGCAAGCTTAGTTGGAAAAATGTTTGAGTATGGGACTGAACAATCAGATCTAGCTCTTCAGACCCTTCACGAACCCCATTGTCGTCACCGAAGTGTAGTCTTCTTCAATGATCCTGAGCTTGACACTCCTTACGAGTTTTTCGAAGAACAGAAGCGGAAAGCTGGACTGTACTGGGACGATGAGAAAGAGAAATGGATATTTGAAAATTAACAGATTTTCAGACTCCCACATGTCATCGCACAACCAGCACCGATACCTTGGAATGTCTAACAACATTTTCTGCTACACTACCGATTAAGAACCTCTTAATTCCCGTCAAACCAAGTGTGCCCATCACTATCAGGTCAATATCATTTTTCTCTGCATAATCGATGATCTCTTCAGCTGGTCTGCCTTTGAGCAATACAGATCCCACCTGAACTTCAACTTTCTTTCCAGCTTCTTCTACATATGCAGTTGCACGTTCTCCCCTATCAACTAATTTTTCTTCAATTTCCTTCGCCCAACTTATGCCCCTTCGTGCAACTAGGCCATACTCGTCAGAAACAACATATACTGCATAAACTTCAGCCCCAGTCCCTTTTGCAATTTCAATACCATAAGAAACTGCGTTTTTTGCATTATCTGAACCGTCGGTTGCAATCATAATTTTCTTACAGACATTCCCTTTCATCTTACCCCCTCCCCCTTTGTCCCATAATCTAATAGAAGTCGTTTATAGACTCATTTTGTAGCATTTTAATTCATGAGTCTTGATAAATACAATTTACACAACTAAAACTTATCCCAAATATTACTTTGGACACATCCTATAAAAGCGAGTTGTCAATTGAGATATAATATATAACCGTAACAATATTAAAATTTCATTTAAAATTGAGTAGAGGAGGCTTTCTTTTGTGACTGGATATACATGGGGAGGGGATTTCACCTCATATAAATATATCGTATGATTCGTTTATATGATTTTAAATTGAAATTAGCGAACTACTGTAATTGTTTTGAGTTTATTGTGCAGTTTCACTCCTCTACAATTCGATGATGGTTGTTTGTTGTGGTGGCTCTTCTATCGTTTGAGTACATTTCTGCTCTGAGATGCTTGTGTGTCAATCATATCTGGCTTGACATTAGGTGCGAGTGGGAGAGATTTATCTGGGTTTCAGATGCAACATAGAAAGAGTGATCTAGAGGCACATGTGTGAATCGAATCCATGATAGGCTAACATTGAGTACATCAAGAGCAGACTCTGGTTTTAATTAAGCACCTGCCGGTATACCTCCCCAGTCTTCTTTGCTATATCTTGCCAGTCAAAGTATGTTATCGCCCTCTCACGGCCCATTTTTCCCATCAGGCACCTCTTTTCTGGATCATGATATAATCTATCAATCGCTTCTGCGATATTTGCACCGCTTTCCGGCTCCACCAGAACCCCGGTCCGGTTGTGGTCAATGATGTCTGGTATCCCTCCAACCCGTGTCCCAATGCACGCGGTTTCACATGCCATGGCTTCCATGAGCACAATACCGAAAGGCTCGTAGATGCTTGGCAGCACGAACACGTCGGAGAGAGAGTATAATTTAATGAGTTCATGCTTCCCCACATGCGGAAGGCAGAGGATATGCTTGTCATGATATATATCCGGCTGGCCGACCATTACCAGCATTATCTCTGGGATGTCTTTCTGGAGCCTTCGCACGGCATCAACCAGATACATCACGCCCTTTTGTGGGTCATTCCTTCCAACAAACAGCACAACGAATCGGTTATCAAGTTTGTATTTTCTTTGGATGTCATCCGCATTTTGGTGTTTGAATGTCTCAGTATCCACACCGTTTGGAATAATCGTAATCTTATCATGTTCGATTCCAAATGTTTGCTCCAGTTCTTCTTGTATGGACTTTGATACTGCAATGAACCTGTCCACCATGGCCATCACATTTTTCTCCATCATAACACTAAGCCCGTCTGGCTTCGTTCTGTTGATATCTATACTGTGAACTGTCATCACCAGTGGCAGCCGGGTGCTCTGCTTTGATAATGCAGCAGCTAACTGGATCAACCCACCATGCGAGTGTAACAGATCCAGACTACCACCTGAAAACTGTTTCTTCACCATCGCAGCCACATTGATGTTGGTCAGTATCTTTTTATATACCGCACTGAAATTATTAGATGCCTGATAATGAAGTTCTGGTAGTCCGTGTACCCATACGTTTCGGACCAACGGTTCGTTCGATTCCTGTACATTGGATGTAAACACATGTATCTGATCATTTCCGATTGCAAGACTTTTGGTTAACTCACCTACATGGATGCCCACTCCACCAAAAAAATTTGGTGGATACTCATAAGAAAGGATTCCTATGTTCGCACCAGTGTCGGTCCTTTTTAGACTGAAATCCGTAATTATACCCCCACACTTTATCCCGTTATAGTATCACAGCCAATTAGGTATGTTGACCCTTTAAATTAGAACCCCCGATAATTTAATGGCGTCATTTCTCGTATCCCATAAAACAGGAAACTACTTTAGCTCATGATGTACATTTATACGTGAGAATCTACGTTAAAGGTGACGCTCAAATGCCTAAACCACTCGTTGTTGGAAACGGTTCACTGCTAGTGAATCTTGATATGAATGCAAGCATCCGGGACATGTACTTCCCCCATATTGGAAATGAGAACCATGTGAATGGACGACATTGTAGGATAGGGGTGAAAGTGGAAGGAAAAAACCTTGGTATGGTCTCTCTGATCGGCGATGATTGGAGCCACAAACTTGGTTACCAGAAAGATCGGTTGGTAACTGATAGCTACTATCGCAACGATCGTCTTGAAATTGAGTTGAAGCTTAACGAATGTGTACATCCTCATGAGAATGTATTCATTCGAAAGATAGCAATAACCAATACCGATACCATAGATGTGGACCTGAAGCTACTTTTCAGCCATGATATTGCCCTTTACGAGAACCCGAACGGTGATACGGCTATCTTTGACCCTGCATTGCAATCCATAATACATTATCAGGACTCGCGCTACTTCCTTATTAGTGGCTCACCATACTTTGACCAGTATGAAGTAGGTCCAAAAGGGACAGATGAATCTGGTACTATTAAGTCTGGAGAGCTTAACATGAACTCCATTCAGGTTGGGGCAGTGAAAAGTATAATAAGTTTCTCCCAGCATCTGGCAGCGGGAGAAACAAAAATAATATATTGCTGGATCGCAGTAGGGAAAACTTTCTTTGAAGTCAAGCGGCTCAATGAGCTTGTCCATAATACAACACCTGAAAAGATCATGAGTTATGTAGGACAGCACTCTTATTCATGGGTGAACAAGGAAAAGTACGATTTTTTTGATCTTCCGCCAAAAGTGGGAGACTTATTCAAACACAGTCTACTT
Source organism: Methanococcoides sp. AM1 (assembly GCF_900774055.1). Classification (NCBI taxonomy): domain Archaea; kingdom Methanobacteriati; phylum Methanobacteriota; class Methanomicrobia; order Methanosarcinales; family Methanosarcinaceae; genus Methanococcoides; species Methanococcoides sp. AM1. The sequence goes on from NZ_CAAGSW010000004.1 coordinate 127,200, forward strand.
ATTATAAGATCGCAGATCGATAACGATGGCGCGATCATAGCTGCCAATGATAGTGATATTCTTGGAAGGTTCAACATGGATTCATACAGTTATATGTGGCCGCGAGACAGTGCATTTGTTGCCATGGCACTGGACATAACTCGTTACTCAGGGACTGCGCAAAAATTCTTTAAATACTGTCAAGTACTTCTCCATGATCACGGATATTTCCTGCAAAAATACAATCCTACAGGTACCCTTGCAAGTGGTTGGATGCCTTGGATAACAGCTGAGGGAAATATCCAACTTCCGATACAGGAAGATAGTACAGCACTTATTATCGTGGCTTTGTGGAATCATTATAAAATTACAAGATCTATCGAGAACATCGATTCGGCCTATCACTCAATGATAATACCAGCTGCCGAGTTCATGACCAAGTACAGGGATCCTTCTACTGGACTCCCAAAACCCAGTTATAATCTGTGGGAGGAAAAAAGAGCGGTTCACAGCTATACATGTTCGACAGTTTATGCGGGACTCATATGTGCTGCCAAGTTTGCAACAATGTATGGAGACACTAACCTTGCAGAAAGCTACAACAAGGCTGCCATGGAAATAAAATGGGGGATCGAGAATCACCTGTATGATAAGGAACTGGGACGGTTCTTGCGAAGCATCAACCCTAGGGATGAGACCGTAGATGCCAGTCTTTACGCCGTATCCCAGTTCGGGGTGCTCCCCCCCGACGATGCCAGAGTGGTTAGCACTATGAAAAGTATAGAAAACATACTGTCAGTGAAGACTGAGGTAGGAGGCATCGCTCGCTTCTATAAGGATAAATATCAAGAAGTTGCGCAATACGATCCGGAGATAATTCCAGGTAATCCTTGGTTCATATGTACCTTATGGGTAGCACAATGGTATATACAGATGGCAAAGAGTATCAGCGACCTGCAAAAAGCAAGGGAGATAATACTGTGGGTCACAGATAGAGCCACAGAGACCGGTATGCTGGCAGAGCAGCTGAATCCGTTTGATGGGAGTCCTTTAAGTGTGAGTCCTCTCACCTGGGCACATGCCACTTTTGTACTAACTGTCATGGCCTTTGTCGAGAAAGCAAAATCACTGGAGTAACGATAGAGTTAAGCATCGATTTCCGAGATTTAATGTAAATAAACTGGATATTGGAATATTATAATTGCTTTTAGGATTATTATTAAAGGATTGAATATTAGCGAACTGCTGACATTCTTGTTTATTTTTCAATTATTTGCATCTTACTATTTTCCAACTTTCCTTTTTATAAGCCGAATCTAGTCACTGATTTATGTACATATTAAGAGGTGATTGAAATTACTCAGGTTTCAGGTCAAAACCAGAAGTTTCTGAGAAAAGAGTTCGTAGTCGGTGAAGTATTCAAGATAATGGAGCCTCTGCATCCATTCCTTGAGATGCTTCCAAAGGTCAAGGCAGATGCACGTGCGGTATCCTACAAGCAGGAGACCGTGAGTGCATCCAGTGACACCAAGAAGAAGCCACGTACCAGGACACCAAGTGCAGCCTGGACTTATCTTGACATCACGCCAATGGAGATGAAATCTGGACTTCTGAACAAGAAAGGATTTGCCATCCGCATTGATGAAGATGCCATTGACTTCACAGATGGTGTGGACGAGATCAGGCGTGCTTACAACAAAGTAGCATTCTGACTTTCACATGATCACAATGATGATATTGCAACTGCTATCAAAGCTGCTGCTACAACGCCTGCCTGGACACCTGCAGCTGTCTGGAGCGATCCCTCTGCAATACCCGTAGACTATCTCATCCGGCTCGAGGAACAGATGGAACGTGAGGGATATCCATACAGGATGACTGACATCTTTTTACCAACAAGACCAAATGGTATGAGCTGAAGGGCTACCTCACCTCTGCGGACATTGATAAAACCAAACAGAAAGAGATCTACGGTACACCGACCATTACAGGCGATTCCATCAATATCCCAGTGATTGGGTCCGGCGTGCACAAGTTGATGTCCGGAATCGATGAAGGCTATGTTCTGGCACTTGACAAGAACAATCCTGCCGATACCATCTACTACAACAACAGTCCACGGTACTCAACTCAGAAGATCAGCTATCCGACTATTGTTGATGGTAGGAAGACCACCCGCACCGTGCCTAACTTCGGGTTCAACTTCAACCAGTACACGGACAACGAGACACATGACGTTATCATACAGTTCTGGTTTGACCAGGTCACTGTGGTCAAGGAACCGTATGCAGCACTGTATGACAACGGAATTTAAGAGGGAATTTGTTTTCCCTCTCTTTTTCTTATATTTTCAAGAATTTCGGTGGAATCACCAGTTTGTACTCTACATAATCTCAAGATGATATCACAATCGCATACTTTTTAATCAATATGCACTTGTATTAACAAATGGATGGTGTCGGGTATTTCATTTATTCTTTTATCAAATTATTTGTTATCGTAAGCCCTATTACCGGAGTAATTACTTTTATAACGCTGACCGATGGCCTGAGCCGAAGTGAAAAGAACTTAATTGCAAAGAAATCTGTTACATTGGCATTTGTTATTGCCTTATTCTTCCTTTTTACGGGAACCATTATTCTTGATATTCTTGGTATCAGTCTTGATTCACTGAAAGTTGCCGGTGGCATATTACTTTTAATGGTAGCTTTTGATATGACACATGCCAAGATCTCAAAACAAAACATTACTGATAAAGAGATAGATGCAGCCTATAAACGTGAAGATATCTGGATATTCCCAATTGCAATGCCTATCTTAACAGGTCCTGGTACCATAACAACAGCTATAGTTCTTACAGAAACTGCTGAAGTGGTTCAGCAAAAGTTTCTGATAATACTCGCATTGATACTAACTTATTCAATAGCCATGGTAACATTTCTCTTTTCGAGGAGAATACACAAAAAAATGGGATATAATGGAATGCTGGTACTTACAAGGCTATTCGGTCTGTTCCTGGGTGCGATCTCAGTAAGTATGGTCGCCAGTGGTATCTGGGGAATTTATTTGAGTCTGAATTCATTATAAATATGACTACAAATATCTTTTAGAATATTTAATGTTGACCTTTTAATAATGGTGACATTATCCATGATTTATTTTCTTTCACCAACAGTAATAATCATATTTCAACTTTCCATTTTATACTCCACTTCTAGTCACTGATACATGGCATATACAGCTATTACTCCAGGAGATTTCAGGAAAAGAGGTGGCACACTTGCTGAGAAGATATCAGCTGAGTTTGAATTCGTGGACGAAGAAATCGATGATCACAAATCCAAATTCGTGGTTCTGACAGCAGGCGTAGGCACACCAACCGCACTCGCAACTGCCGGCATTGATCTTGCAAGTGGATCAGACATCCAGATTTACGGTGCATTCGTAGCACCTGTAGACATCACACTTGTCAAAATGCATGACTACCTCACAGAAGCGTATGTCAAGGAGACGACCGATGCGAAGATCGAAGTGTACGATGGTGCTGGCACACCGACAAAATTAAGCGGTAATCGCATTAAAAATAAGGAGCACGATGTGGGAGCAGAAGCAAGGGGGTATCACAGCCAGTTGGCAAAAGTCCCTTCCGCTCCCAGTCCCATATAATGTATTGTTTCCTGACTTAATGCTGTTTAAGGTCGCGATTGACAGTAAGTTGAGTATAAAAAAAGATTAAATACAAATCATCCGACCATATCAAGGGCCATTTGCTTGAAGGCAGGACTCTTGGCCTTATGGAAGGCAGATTCTATAATATACTCTAATTCCTCATCCATAAAAGGCTTTTGAAGATAACCAACAGGATTTGCAATGGATGCTCTTGATCTTGTCTCCCTGGATGGATCTCCGGTAAGAAAGATAACTGGAACAATGTGTGACTTCAGAATTTCAGTTGCAGCATCAATGCCATCCATCTTTCCTTTCAGGTAAATATCTATGATAATAAGATCTGGCTTTTCCTCTTCAACCATTCTTATTGCATCTTCCCCGGATGTGGCATGTCCTGCAAACTTATATCCCATATCCAGAAGTTTAAGTTTGATCATCATGGCAACGATCATCTCGTCTTCCACTATGAGGATATTCTTTTCATTCATAGCTCCCACTCCCTAGAAAACAATATAAATCTAAAAAAATATGAAAATGCCAGAGATATTTCCGGCATTTCTGTAGATGTACCCCCATACATCATATTCATTTATTTTGCATGCCAGGCGCAGGATTTTCCTTCCTTAACCTTTTTTGACATGATCTCAACTTGCCTGACAGATTGCCAAAGGCCATGGACATTGCAGCTTGCTAATGCTTTAAGCTTCATTATCACAGCTTTTGTCCCACAGTCCCCACAAACGTTCACACCACGAATATGGCAGATCTCGAAGGCACGTATTCCAACGATCTCTTCTGTAGGTTCTACAGTGAATGTTGCTTCTGCTTTCTCATCGGAAGGTGAAAGCTCAACTCTTCCGACCTTCGTATCCCCCAGATACAGTTCAATCCACTCGATATAGTGGTCATCCTGCATTACGTGTGGGACTTCTCCGAGTCTCACAGTAACTTTAAATGAACCCTCTGCTGTCATCACATCTTCAGATTCGATAACAGGGAGATGCTTCATCTCGGTTTCCGTGATATTCTCCGGATCTTTCAGGTGGTTAATTACTTGTTCGGTCATAGAATCTCACCCCTTAATTCATTATATTATATAGTCTTTGAAAATATATAGTTGCCAGCAATTTGCTGACAACTATTTCTCATGTTCAGAACCTGTAATTCTTCACCGAGTGATACAGGATCACACCAAAGAACACAATTATTACAGCCAGGAGGCCGAAATATGAGACTGGATCCCATACGAACTGCATACCGCCTGTTCCTTCCCAACCTACAAGGACCGTTCCCTGAAGGATTACAGGAGTTACAACGCAGATACCTGCTAATATGAAGATGAACAGGATGTCCGCGATCTGCATGAACATGCTTCTTTCTTTTACTTCTTCAGCCATGTCTTTTCCTCCTCAGTCGTAATACTTAAAGTCGAACATGTGTTCCTTGATGGAATTGTAGACCCTCAGACATCCGATAGTCTCTATACCTATCAACAATAGGTAGAATACTATGTAGATCGGCCAGATCGTACCCAGTTCAGGAACTTCGCCCCAAAGAGTTGACAGGATATTGTAGACAATATACGTCTCCGAGAAGTATAGCAGTCCCAATACAACCAGGATCACTCCTGCGTCCTGCTTCAATTTGTTATGATATAATGCTTCATCTACCATTTTATCGCCTCCCGTTCATCTCCTGTGTGCAGGTTCAGGCCATCCAAGGTCTTCTCCCCAGTCGTGTTTTGCATCTATGCTTCTGTATCTCCACGAGAAGTAGAAGTATGCAACCACATAGAACACCAGTCCGAAGACGAGGTTGTAGCTGTAACCCCAGTTCAGTGTTGACATGATCACGATCGCAAGGAAGATCGTGAAGTATGCAAGATAAGGCTGTAGTGGTCCAACAAATGGACGTACTTTCTGCGTGTGTTCCGGGAACATCTTCCTGAAGCGTATCAGGGAGAATGGGATCATCACATAACATACCAATCCTGATGTGATCGAGAACGTAATGACCTGATCAAGGAAACCACTGAATGCAAATGCGATCGCAATTGGCATTGTAAAGATAACTGCTCTGTATGGAGTGTTGTATTTTGGGTGTACTGCTGAGAACCATGGTGTAAGGAAGTGGTCTCTTGAAAGAGCGAACCATGATCTTGATGAGTCACAGACAGTACCATTCGCACTTGCCAGACAGGTAAATAGTGTACCTATTGCAAGGAAAGCAACCAGGAACTTAACTCCACTTTGTGTTGCTGCTTCGTATAGTGGGTATGCAGAAACACCAAGCATCTCTGTTGGGATGAATCCTGCACAGACATAGAGTGTCATACCTGCTGCAAGCAACAGTGTGATCATACCAGCCTGCTGACCAAGAGGAACTGCTCTTGTTGGGTGCTTACATTCCTCAGCACACATTGCTGCTCCTTCAATACCCAGATAGAACCATGGACCGAACTGGAGTGCTGCAAAGATACCTATGAAACCATTTGGCATAGCACCGGAAATAAGATACTCAGGATGCCATGTTCCACCTACTCCGCTGATAGTCATAAAGAAAAATACTATAATAGCGATCAAAGCAGTGAAGGTTAAAGCAAAATTAAGGTTTAATGCCGCTACAACTCCACGATAATTCATAAATGTGAGTGCTGCGATAACGAGCAATGTGACCGGAAACGTTTGTATATCCGGGAATATCGATTCCGCTATCCATGCTACGACAATAGCATCGGCAGCTTCCAGAGCAATATATTCCATATAAACAGCAAGACCCACAATGGCCGCCGCACCCGGCCCTACGAATAATCTCGCCCAATCATAAGGTCCTCCTGCAAGTTTTGTGGATGAACCCAGTTCACTAGCGCATAATGCAACCATAATATACATGGTACCTGCAACCAGAAGTGCAAAGAGTGAACCGAGTATACCACCTTTTGCAACTGTGAAGTTCCAACCCATATATTCACCGACCAACACGATACCGACACCAAGTGCCCATACATGATATGGACGTAGCGTCTTTACCAGTTCGATCGGTTCATTCGAATTTTCAGACATTGATCCTCCTCCATCTTATCAATTTATTCATTGGATACTTTACTAGCGTTTAGCAACATCCAACCTATTAAGGCAAAGGCTATGAGGTAGATAACCCCGTTTATTAAAGTCCACATATCCATATTGTATGCCCCCTTTAGCATTGTTTTATGTTGATTTGACAATGAATTATCTTATTAAATAGTGACAAATGATGAATAAAAAAAAGCCAGCGAGAGTCGCTGGCAAAACTATCGATACACTATTTTAGTCTTAGAATGTAAGACCAAACTCTTCGAGTTTCTTCCTTGCACCATCGTATACCTTGACATACTCGTCAGTTGGTGTGACGGTTGCAACGTCGTAGCATTCCTGGAATGTCTTGCCTGCAGGTGCCTTTGCGTAGTCGCCCTCATATGATCCAACTAGCTTGTCGAGTACAGCGTTTACGGAATCAATGTCCATACCTGCTGTTGCACGTGCGACTTCTCCCATCATCCTTGCTTCCATACCGGTTGTCTTGTCAGTGATGACACCCTTTGCTGATGCGACACCTGAGAGGATCTCACGACCAGATGCTGTATCAGTTACGGACTGTGCTGCTGCTTCAAGGAGGCACATCTCTGTGCATGGACCTGCACATGGGTAGTACTGGTTACCAGACATGAGATCTGTGAACTCACTGATAGTTGCACATGCCCATCCTGCGATGGTCAATGTTTCCCTGGTGTTGGTTGATCCCCATCTGATGTGGACAGGACCATCAAGATGCCAGCTTGCACTGCTCATTACCATGGAGTTGAGGTGAGTTGCAACATCCACGATTGTTGTTTCCTCAATGCCACCAGCGTATCCGCCGAAGATTGGCATCTGTTCGTCCATGATTATGTCGCTGTTACCCTTGTAGTGTGCGATAACTGCAATTGCGTCGAGATCGATCTTAAGCTCGTTGAGCTGTGATACTTCGTGGCTGTCATTGCAACCCTGGCCACCGACACAGTCGGAAGCAATGTTACCCTGAGCGGACAGGGAGGTCTCTGGTCCCTAAACAGCCATACCTGGCCTACCAGCCATTGCTGCTGCGTTCTTGATGAGCCTTGTCTCTGTCTTTGCTGCAAGAACTTCGTATGGGCTACCTGGGATGGTTGGTTTACCGCGAACTGTTGTCATTACACCATTAACGATCGTGTCGACTTCCTTCTCAAGTGCATAGCTCATGTGAACTGGCATGAATACATTTTCAGAGATAGGGGAACCTGTTGGACCGCCCTGTACGATTGGCTTTCTCTTGTCACCAACGGACCTCTTCTTCATCTGTACTGCATCTCTGCCGGTACCAAGCTGGAATTCCAGATGTGGATTGTTGATTGCATCCCATATCTCGTCTTCTGTGTATTTGACGATCCTTTTTGTGTCGGTACACCAGATACCACAATCAAGAAGCATGTCGAAACCTGCCTTGAAGAGTCTCTCCATCTGGTCCTTGTCGGTTGGAACGAACTCGTTGCCAAAGTCAAGGTTGTATTTCTGTTTGAGTTCCATTGCCTTCATTGGGATGGTCATCAAGTCCCAGTCATCCTGGGTACATTTCTCACCGTTCTGTGCACGGTCATAGAAGTCAAAGCAAGTTACTGATTTTGTGAATGTCATTTTAATTACCCCTAATTTATGCGCTCATAAGCTCAAGTGCTACTCTGGCTGCCTCTGCTGCGTTTTCGGCTGTGCCGTCTGCACCACACTCCTCGATCCATGCATCTGTGACAGGTGCGCCACCGAACATGATCTTGACTTCGCCTCTGAGGTTCTCTTCTTCAAGTAACCTTACTACGTCTTTCTGGCCGAGCATTGAGGTTGTCATCAGTGCGGAACCGACAAGGATCATTTTCTTGCCCTTGTTCTTTGCAACTGCTTCGACTACATCCTCATTTGGAATATCTGTTCCAAGGTCCATGATCTCAAAGCCGTTTGCACCAAGCATTGTTGTAACAAGACGGTGACCGATATCGTGAATATCTCCTTCCTGAACAAACGTTACAGCCATTCCGACACCTTCGTCGTCTCCCTGCTCTTCTGCAAGGATTGGCTCGAGGATCTCCATTGCACCGTTCATTGCCTTTGCAGACATCATGATCTGTGGAAGGTAGATTGTCGCTGCTTCGAAGTTGTCACCGACGATCTTCATGCCTGGTGCTAATCCGTTGTTGATAATGTCGAATGCACTTATTCCTGCGTCGAGTGCTTCCTGTGTTGCTGCTGGACATCCATTAATGTCCTGGTTTACGATTGCATTTTTAAGTTTGTCAAAAAGTTCCTGATTTCCCATTTTATTTCACCTTTTTGTATTACTCAGTTTAGGTAAGTCAATGCCAAATCATCACAGGCATTACTAAATACAACAGTGTCCTGAAAGTTATATAACCTAGCCGATTGCGTTTTTGGAAACTGCATTAAAATATTACACGACCTATTGAACAGACGATGTCAGCACAATAAGGCGAAACCCGGGTGATTTGACCTTATCATTCAAATGTATTTTTTAAGCTGAATTGACAATTAGATCAAAAAGGACAAAGGCATTAAAATCGACAAAACTATTATCACGAAAATGAACTGAAAATGGAATATTGGAAGGTGTTGTAGTAGTATGATCTGTGTTCAGGATAAATTACGTGGACCTCATTCTCTATGACCTTACATCCTTTTGAAAACACAACGACTTTTAACCATGGTCTCTATTCACATTTACCAGATAAAAGAGGATAGAAATTGAACAGAACCAGAACAAATTATATTGTGGATACCATACTTTTGTTACTTTTCATAATCGTGGCTTTTACAGGATTTTTCATGTATCTTGTAATCCCGGAGGGAATTCCACAGGGGAGGTACCAGGTCTATATGGGACTTACCAAAACCACATGGACAATGATACACAACAGATCATCCATACTACTGACAGTTTTTATTGCTATCCATTTCATACTTCACTGGAAATGGATCTCATGCATTAAAGCAAACCTGTTCAGGAAAAGTAAAAGAGGAGATGAATGTCTCTGTGAACAAAAGTCCTCTGATCAAACGAAGTCCTGATCAAAATAAACATGAGTTGTTGATGCTTCCATGGATTCATCAGAAGTAGAAGTCATCTTTTTGTTATGTTTGCAATTAAACCCTTGCAAAAGAAGACAGCTATATTTTTAGCAACCTATTCCTGCGATTGCTCATTTTGTGAGAGGGACCTGGAAAGGATGACAGCAAAGGTTGGAAAAAGGTGTTATTCCTCTCCAGCAGAATTATCTTTTTGCTTTTCCTTCAGATGTTTGTGTATCGCGATTTCAATATTGCTGCTTAGATCCCTTTCTGTAAATGGCTTGAGTATGTATCCATAGGGTTCTGTTTGTTTTGCTCTTTCCAGGGTATTCTCGTCGGAATGAGCTGTAAGGTATACTACAGGTATTGAGAAGCGCTTTCGTATCTCTTCAGCTGCTTCGATCCCATCCATATCCCCTTTTAACAGTATATCCATAAGAACAAGGTCAGGGAATGTTCCTTCCACTTTGGTAATTGCATCCTTTCCTGTAGCAGCAACACCCGAGACACTATAACCAAGGTTCATGAGCCTCTTTTTGATCACCATTGCTACGATCGCTTCATCCTCTACTACGAGTATTCTGGTAGCTTTCATATTAACACCTTATCTGTTCTCACGGAAAGTTATCTTGAATTTTGTTCCATTGCTCTTATCCAGTTCTATCTCACCGTCTATCTGGGTTGTCAGGTTCGTTACAAGCTGAAGTCCAAGCGATTCTGTATTCTTGAAGTCTATAGATTCCGGGAATGGTTCCCCCGTATTACTAATTGTTAGTGTGAAGACATCGTCATCTTTTTGGAAATCAATTTCTATTTCTCCTTTTTCACCATTTCCAAAAGCATGTTGCAGTGCGTTTGATGTCAGTTCATTGATAATGATTCCAAGAGGGACAGACGTATCCATTCCCAGGAAAACATCCTCAACGTTCAATATCAGTTTAACATTTTCCTGATCTACATTATATGAGTGGAATAAGTGATCTGTCAGGTTCTTGATGTAATCAGCAAAATCAAGGCTAACAAGATCCTTTGACTGGTAGAGCTTTTCGTGTATCAGCGCAATGGAACGGACACGATTCTCACTGTCCCTGAAGGAATCTACAACTTCCTGAAACTTGAACTTCAGGGATTCCAGATAAAGCATTCCTGAAACTACCTGCAGGTTATTCTTAATGCGATGATGGATCTCCTTGGTACGTACTTCTTCCATTGCTTTGAGACTATCTTCAGCTTCAATGCGTTCGGTAATATCAAGAATTGTTCCCTGGAAATATGTGATATTTCCTTCTTCATCTCTCTGGATGTAGGTATCTTCATGTATCCACCGTATATCTCCATTCTTTGTGACGATCCTGTAATCTTTGTGGAAATTTTCCTTTCCTTTATCTGCACAATCCTGCAGTTCATCCCATACATTTTTTCGATCATCAGGATGTATTATGTTACCATAGAGTACTTTGCCCGATGTGAATTCTTCAAGCGAATAGCCGAATTGGGTAATGTTATTTGAAACAAATTCGACAGGATAGTCCTCTTCATTTTTCCACCAGAACACAACGACCCTGCTGCTGTTAACGGCTGCCTCCATCTTAGTTATGAGTTCATAGGAATTCTGTAGCTCTTTAGAATAGCTGGTAAGAGAATCAAGGATCTCATTCAACCCTTTTGGTATTAAATTGAGATCGAGCTCAACATCAGTATTTGCCCTTGCATCAAAATCTCCCCTTATAGCTGCTCCTGATATCTTCTTAAAGTCTGCTACGATCTCATCGATCCTGTTTGTAAATGAAGATGCTATGAAAAAGGCCATTAGTCCCATGAACAAGATGGAGAATAGGTAAATGGAGATTAAATCGGATCTTATGGAATTAACACCTGCGAACATCTCTTCGGGAGGTACAACAAGTATAATTGCATAATTTCCGGTTTCAATTGGTTCATAGAACATGACAACCTCTTTTGAGGTTACCGGATCGATGGTGTCAATATGGCCACCAATTCCATTCTTTATATCTTCAGCAGCAATGGCTATTTTTGGGACGTCAAAATCATGGAGGGAGTTTGTTCCGATCCATTCCTTGTTCACCGGATGTGAAACAAGTATTCCATCGTTGCTAACCATAAAAAGATAACCTGTATCGAAGGCTGTTACACTACTTACCGCTTCATCCACATAGTTTAATGATACATCAACACCACCGATGCCAACAAATTCCCCATTCCTGATGATAGGAGAATCATAGCTTACCATCAGTGCCCCCTGGTAAAGGTAAGGTTCTGTGACCACGTTTTGTTTGAGGCTCTTTGGGCCCTGATAATATTCGGACATCTCATAATCTACAAGAGGCTCAACACTGATCGGACCGTTTATCGTGTTCCAGTATGGCACAAACCTTCCGGTCTCATCATGGCCTTCTGTTCCTATGAATTCAGCATCTCTTCCATCAAAGGCATTCGGTTCGAAACCAACATATGATCCAATTAGGTGAGGATTCTCTACCAGTAGCTGTTTAAGCATCTCGTTTGTTTCGTTACGGTCAGCGGAGTCATATTTTACCATAAGCGCTGCCAATGAATTAGCTATTGCCATGTTTGCCTTCATGTCGGCATTGTACTGATGGGCAAAGCTTTTTGCATTCTGGATAGAGTCATGGTATGCAAGCTGTTCTTCCTGTTCTGTGACTGTAGAAATTATAGTGATTGATGAAGCTGATAAAATGAAGGAAATGCCTACGACTATATAAAGTACCAATTTAAATTTCAGTGACAGATCTTTCCATTGCATACTCGGCCCACATTCATTTTTAATGATAGATTTTATTCGTTGGCAGGTCGTGAAAGTTCACGATAGTATGAGAAGAGCTCTTTGCACCAATCAATTGCACTGTCCTCAAATGTGATGATGTCACGGTGGTCGTATCTTCCCTGACTATTAAAGAAGCTGATATAGGCACATTTTTCAGTAACATTAAAAGTAGGCGCTTTGGACTCATCCCTGCAAATTAGAAAAGTCGCATTTCCAGATTCTAATATGGAGCCTATTTCCTCTTCATAGTCATTTTGCATTCTTTCAAATACAGAATCTGTAACGATCAGATCAAGAGCTACTCCCCTGTTAGTTATATCTTTGTAGAATCGGGGAAAATCCGGATGGAAAAATGATACCATTGCACTCATTTCTTGTGAGCCATTGGTGTTGCTTATTAATTTTTCCGGGATTTCATACATGTGATCCAGATCAGGCACAACAAGTTCGATCTCTCCCAGATCACCTATATTGTTAAGAAGTTCCTCCGGTATTGTGCTCAGTTCGCGATCATCCCAGTAAAGATCAGATTTATCAAAAACCTTCAGCATACTGGAAAGCGGCTTCATGTTCTCTACTATAAGCCTCCCTATAGTTGTCAGTTCATAGGACCCAGTATCATCTTTATGGACAAGCCCTGATTCCCGGAGTTTTTTTATCTGTGGGAGTATGGAAGAGGAACTAACATCAAGTGTTGAGTTGATCTTCTTTATGTCTGCAGGACCGTTGATAAGTAAAAGAAGTAAATTTTCTCTTTTCTCTGAAAGGAAGAGGGTTTCTATCAGGTCTAATACCATTATATATCCCCACCCGGTTCAACATCTGTTATTTCTACAGATCGATCACAATAATGATCGAACAACTCAGTACACCATTTCAAAGCACTTTCATCAAAGCTCATTATATCATTGTGGTCATAGCTTCCATTCTCCCTCAAAAAGCTGATGTACATGAACCACTCGGATACATCAATAGCCGGAGGTCTTCCTTCACCCTGATATAGTAAAACCCGTGTATTTTTTGCGGATAAAAGGAAATCAAGTTCTTTCATATTGTTAGTCTTCATTCTCTTAAATGCCGATTCTGAAAGAATCAGTGTCAGATTATTTGCCATTTCTGCAAGTTCAGAATAGAACTTTGGGTATTCAGGCCTGTAAAAAGAGATGATAGACATGATCTCCTTTGATTTCAGGAGATTTTCGGTAAATTCTTTCGGGATCTCAAAGGTATAGTGAAGATCAGGTTCAAGCAACAGATAATTTCCGAGTTCATGAAGTCGTTTGAAAAGGTGAGGGGGCAGGATGTTAATGTCATGTTGCTCCCAGTAATCCTTGTTCTCGGTGATCATACTTAATGTGTTGATCAGGGGTAGCATGTTCCTGACAACAAGCTCTCCGATGTTCGATAATTTGTAGTGCTCATCCTCTTCGATAATAAGGTGCTTATCCTTGAGTTTCTTTATCTGTGGCATCATTCCGCGCGATGTCACATTAAGAGACATCTTTATCTGTTCGATGTCACGAGGACCTTCCATTAGCAACAATAGCAGGTTCGTTCTTTTTTCAGAAAGCCAAACATGGTCTGTCAGTGACGATGTCATTATACCCCTTTATCCCGAAATACTGCTGATGATACATTTCAGCCTTTCTTTATAACAGCATAATGATTGTTTGTTAGATAAGAAGGTTTCTATTTATTGTTGCGAATGTAACTGAAATTCATTTAGAAACATCTTATGAAAATTAAGCTTCAATGACAGTAAAAAATATAAAAAGGAGAAGTTGTGGCAGTTAAACCACAACCATTTGGAATCTATTTAATAAATATAGTTCTTAAGAGAGTGGTGCAGGATCACAGCAAAGAATACAAGGATCACTGCCAGCAGACCGAAGTATTCTAAAGGATTCCATTCGAATACCATGGGTCCAGTATCAGCTCCAAGTACAAGTACAGGAGCTATTACACAAATACCTGCGACAACGAAGATGAACAGGATATCTGCGATCTGCATGATCATACTACTTTTTACTTCAGATTTTGCCATATTTCCATCTCCTTAATCGTAATATTTAAAGTCGTACATGTGTTCCTTGATGGATTTGTACACAGTGATGCAACCGAGGGTCTCGATCCCGAGCAGGAGTAACAGGAATAAGAGGTAGACCGGGAACATGGTACGAACTTCAGGCACTGCATCCCACAGAGTTGATATTATTCTGTAGAAGACAAATGTCTCTGAGAAGAACAAGAGTCCTAATACAAGAACAATAATGCCTGCATCTTTTTTGAGGTCGTTGTGATATTTTGTCTTATTTACCATTATTCTTCCTCCATTATCTCCTATGTGCGGGTTCAGGCCATCCGAGATCTTCTCCCCAATCGTGACTTATCTCAATGCTCTTGTATCTCCACGAGAAGTAGAAGTATGCTATCACGTAGAACAAGAGTCCAAAGATAAGGTTGTAATTGTATCCCCAGTTAAGGGTAGACATGATCACAATGGCAAGGAAAATCGTAATGTATGCAATTGTTGGCTGCAAAGGGCCCACAAACGGGCGGACCTTGTTGCTGTGCTCTGGGAATAACTTCCTAAAGCGGATCAGGGAAAATGGGATCATTACATAGCAGATTAGACCTGATATGATTGAAAAGGTGATGACCTGATCGAGGAAACCACTAAATGCAAATGCGATTGCGATAGGCATTGTGAAAATGACTGCCCTGTATGGGGTGCTGTAACGTGGATGCACGTCAGCGAACCAATTTGTCAGAAATTTATCCCTTGAAAGGGCAAACCATGACCGTGATGCGTCACAAACTGTACCGTTTGCGCTTGCAAGACAGGTGAAAAGTGTACCGATACCGAGAGCTGCAATAAGGAATTTTGAACCTGTTGCTGTTGCTGCTTCAAAGAGTGGGTATACTGAAGTACCGAGTTCTGCGGCTGGGATCAGACCTGAACATAAGTAAAGTGTCATACCTGAACCGAGAAGAAGGGTTATCATACCTGCTTGCTGTCCAAGAGGAACTGCTCTTGTTGGATGTTTACATTCTTCTGCACACATTGCTGCTCCTTCGATACCAAGGTAGAACCAGGGACCAAATTGCAGAGCCGCAAAAATACCGATAAAACCGTTAGGCATAGCTCCTGATATGAGATATTCCGGATGCCATGTGCCGGCAAATCCGGTAATGTTGGCGAAGAAGAAAACAATAATAGCTATCAATGCAGTGAATGTGAGTGCAAAGTTAAGATTAAGAGCAGCCACGACTCCACGATAGTTCATAAATGTTAAGAATGCGATGATTAGCAATGTAACCGGGAATGTTTGTATTTCCGGGAAGATCGAATTTGTGATGGATGCAACGACAATAGCATCAGCAGCTTCCAGGGCAATGAATTCCATATATACTGCAAGACCCACAAGTGCAGCTGCACCGGGTCCTACGAATAATCTTGCCCAATCATAAGGTCCGCCTGCAAGTTTAGTTGATGATCCTAGTTCACTAGCGCATAAAGAAACCATTACAAACATGGTACCTGCAACCAACAATGCAAAGAGTGAACCAAGTATTCCACCTTTTGCAACTGTAAAGTTCCAACCCATGTATTCGCCTACCAGAACAATGCCAACTCCAAGTGCCCATACGTGATAGGGGCGGAGTGTCTTTACGACACCGGCATGTCCTGAATTTGTATTTCCAGACATTTAATACTCCTTAAAAACCACAATTATTTTGAGACTTTACTGGCATCTAATAACATCCAACCTATCAAAACAAAACAGGTCAAATAGATGATCCCATTGATAATAGTCCATGTATCCATTTTTCTACACCTTTACTCTCATAGCAAGATCATTTTCAATGTAATCAATGCTGACAATCCTTTTAGGATAAGATTACTTTTAATTTGCTAAATTTGTGCCACAAATTACATTATAGTATTTATATTTTTTTGCTAACATCTAACCGGAATTTGCCTGCCTAATTGTGAAATATATATATTTTTGCATTACGATTGTTAAAAAATAGTTAACATAGAAATAGAACGATAAGACATTATAAAAAAAACAATGTGCTTTGGCATGTAACTTAATTTAGTATATATATTTTGTGCATGATAAAGTTAAGCTTTTTTAAATAGTGAGGGATGATGCCGCACACAATATTATTGGCAATCTGACCATTGACCCCAATCCATCAAGCCTATAAAATTTTGATCTAGAAATTCTCATCATATAGTATTGAAGAATTTTTCAAATAGAATTTTATTCGATCTGAAATGTTCATGACACTAATATATGAATTAAACAGAAAGTCCCGATTAATTTCATTTTAGAGTATTATGTTAAATATGCCCGTATCAACATTAGTGGTGATGAATTAGGATCATGTTATTGAAAGCTACTACAATAGATATCCAATATAACAATTCGTTTATTGATCCGTGATCGTAGCAAATAATGCAATATTTGCAGTATCCAATATAGAAGTAATACAAAAGAAAAAAAGAATGCCAGCAGATCCTGCTGGCAAAAAGGATCTTGTAAAGATCTCAGTCTTAGAATGTGAGACCGAAGTCTTCGAGTTTCTTCCTTGCACCCTCGTAGACCTTGACATACTCGTCTGTTGGTGTGACAGTTGCAACGTCATAGCAATCCTGGAATCTCTTACCTTCAGGAGCGTTTGCGTAGTTGCCCTCGTAGGAGCTGACGATATTGTTGATGACAGCGTTGACTGAGTCGATGTCCATGCCTGCTGTTGCACGTGCGACTTCTCCCATCATCCTTGCTTCCATACCGGTTGTCTTGTCAGTGATGACACCCTTTGCAGCTGCGACACCTGAGAGGATCTCACGGCCGGATGCTGTGTCAGTTACGGACTGTGCTGCTGCTTCGAGGAGGCACATCTCGGTACATGGACCTGCACATGGATAGTACTGGTTACCGGTCATAAGGTCTGTGAACTCACTGATTGTTGCACATGCCCATCCTGCGATCTGGAGGGTTTCCCTGGTGTTGGTGGATCCCCATCTGATGTGGACAGGACCATCAAGGTGCCAGCTTGCACTGCTCATAATCATGGAGTTAATGCTAGTTGCAACATCTACGATTGTTGTTTCTTCAATACCACCAGCGTATCCGCCGAAGATAGGCATCTGTTCGTCCATGATGATGTCACTGTTGCCCTTGTAGTGAGCCATAACTGCAATTGCATCGAGGTCGATCTTAAGCTCGTTGAGCTGTGATACTTCGTGGCTGTCACTTGTTACCTGACCACCGACACAGTCGGAAGCGATATTTCCCTGAGCGGACAGGGAAGTCTCAGGTCCCTAAACAGCCATACCAGGTCTGCCAGCCATTGCTGCTGCGTTCTTGATGATCCTTGTTTCTGACTTTGCTGCGAGGATCTCGTATGGGCTGCCTGGTATAGGTGGCTTACCACGGACCGTCATCATAACACCATTTACAATTGTGTCAACTTCTTTCTCGAGTGCATAGCTCATGTGAATTGCAGAGAACATATCTTCTGAGATTGGGGAACCTGTTGGACCACCCTGTACTATTGGCTTTCTCTTGTCGCCTACTGTCCTCTTCTTCATCTGTACTGCATCTCTGCCTGTACCGAGCTGGAATGCTGGCATTGGGTTGTTGATTGCGTCCCAGAGTTCGTCTTCTGTGTATTTGACGATCCTCTTTGTGTCGGTACAGTAGATACCACACTCAAGGAGCATGTCGAAACCTGCCTTAAAGAGTCTCTCCATCTGGTCCTTGTCGGTTGGAACGGTCTCGGTACCAAAGTCAAGGTTGTATTTCTGCTTGAGTTCCATTGCCTTCATTGGAATGGTCATCAAATCCCAGTCATCCTGGGTAGCTTTCTCACCGGTCTGTGCTCGGTCATAAAAATCAAAACAATTTACTGATTTTGTGAATGTCATTTTAATTACCCCTAATTTATGCGCTCATAAGCTCAAGTGCTACTCTTGCTGCCTCTGCTGCATTTTCGGCTGTGCCGTCTGCACCACACTCAGCGATCCATTCATCTGTGACTGGTGCGCCACCGAACATGATCTTGACTTCGCCCCTGAGGTTCTCTTCTTCAAGTAACCTTACTACGTCTTTCTGGCCGAGCATTGAGGTTGTCATAAGTGCGGAACCTACAAGGATCATCTTCTTGCCCTTGTTCTTTGCAATTGCTTCAACAACATCTTCGTTTGGAATATCTGTTCCAAGGTCGAGGATGTCAAATCCATTTGCACCGAGCATTGTTGTAACAAGACGGTGACCGATATCGTGAATATCTCCTTCCTGTACGAATGTTACAGCCATTCCAACACCCTCTTCGTCGCCTTTCTCTTCTGCGAGAATTGGCTCAAGGATCTCCATTGCAGCTTTCATTGCCTTTGCAGACATCATGATCTGTGGAAGGTAGATAGTTGCTGCTTCGAAGTTGTCACCGACGATCTTCATTCCTGGTGCAAGTGCTTCGTTGATAATGTCGAATGCAGTCATTCCTGCATCGAGAGCTTCCTGTGTCAGTGCTGGACATCCGTTAATGTCCTGGTTTACTATTGCATCTTTAAGTTTGTCAAAAAGTTCCTGATTTCCCATTTTCATCACCTTTTTAATAGCAGTCTTACAGCCCGATCGGAAAGTCTTGTTTTCCCGAAAGGTCGTTTGTCCTGTTCAACTGCAGGTAATCCTTGCGAATACTCGTATTTAAGCTTTTCCAACACGAAACCAATGTATTTATACTTATAAAACCATATCAACAGACATGGTAAAAACAGAAATGATTCCAATTCAAAAAAAATTGACTCATCAGGAACTCAACAAAAGAATACGATATATTGAGACGTTGATCAAAGTACTGAATCGTTTATACTTTATCCGACATAGATATATGGGAGACTCCGTGGAGGAAGCTGCAAGCAAGGTCGGCGTTACCAAAAAGGTTGCATATGTATGGCAAAAACGATGGAATAAGGATGGCTATGCAGGATTATTACCTCGACATGGCGGTGGCAGACCTTCCAAACTAAGCGAAGACCAGAAGAATGATCTGAAGATATACCTAAGGGTGCAAAAGAGCTGGACAACTGCCCAGGTTGCCAGCCTGATCAAAGAGAAATTTGGAGTGGAATATTCATTAAAACAAGTTAGGATTATTCTTAAGTCCCTTGATTAAAAGATTACTTTATTTTGTTCTTTTACCCATATTTTCTTTTTTTCTGCACTTATGTAGGTATATAAACAAGAGACAACAATAGATTTATATAATATACACCTAAATCGGAAATAAATATTCTTATTGAATAAGATATTTCCCTTATGCGGATATTTTTACTGCGAATTTACGTTATTTCATTAAGTTTCATTTTTGCCGGAAGGTGCCTTCCGCTTCACCCCGTGCCGTGTCAGGGCACATAGGCGTACTTTGAGTTAAACTTATGTGTATGACGTCTATTTGATACATCCATCTGAATATAGATATTACTACTTATTACAACTAAAAGGGCCAAAATAATGAAAATGGATGCTAGATGTACGTATTGCCTTCTTTCCAGAGTTCACTATGAAGCAAAGCTTTCAACCAATGACGCTGAGCTGATACACAAGACCATGCTGGCAGGGATCGATGTGCTCAAAGAGACATATAAGCCCGGAGTGCCTGCAGGCGTAGTATCAACCGCCATCCACAGAAAAGCATACGAGGTACTCAATGATGAGGACCCATATTTTGAGCTCAGGCAATTAAGCAACCAGATAGCAGAAAAAGTCTATCCATATGCCCATTCATTAGTTTATTCTGGCGATCCGACAGATGAGGAGATGTTCAAAAGAGCCGTGTTAGCATCTGTTATTGGGAATTTTTTCGATTTCGGCATCATGGGATTTGACGTAGGTGAAGATGTTTTTGATGAGACCTTTGCGGAAATATTCCGAAAAGGACTTGATGTGGATGATACCTCCGAGATGTTCAGAATGCTTGATGATGTTGTATATGTGGTTGACAATTGCGGCGAGATCATCCTTGATACACTTGTTTTTGACATCATCAGGAAGGTTGGTGGCAAGATCACACTTGTAGTACGCGGTGCCCCCATGCTTACTGATGTTACCATGGAAAATGTACGGGAGCTTGAGCTTGACAAGAAGGTGGACCGGGTACTGACCACAGGCTCAAATGCTGTAGGAGTCTGTTTTGAAGAAGCACCTGCGGAATTCATTGATGCCCTTGAGAATGCAAGCCTAATAATAAGTAAAGGAATGGCCAACTATGAGACCATGTCCGAAAGGAATTTTGGACCAATTGCATACCTGCTTCGTACAAAATGCGAAGCTGTAGCAGAAGACATGGGCCTTGAAATGGGATATTCAGTGGCAAAGCTCGTGAGATAAGATCTGGAAGATTGTGTGAAAGTAGTTATCTATTATTAGAACATATTAATGCGTAATCTAAAGCATATGAATAAGTTCAAAATAATTTCACCGATGGCCTGACGTACCATCACAATGATACCAATAACAGGTGTAAATATGTGCGAACTAAATGCAATAGTTATCAACGGCAATGAAAGAGAATTAGTTATGGAATCAGTCACTAAAATGGTGGTTGATGGGGATTCCATAGAACTTACAGGAATATTCGGGGAAAAAACGATCATCTTCGGTGCAATAAAAGAGGTCGATTTTTCAAAAGGGGAAACTATAATTATTGGAAATTGAATTAACAGGAGACATATCAATGCCTACAGGCATTTTTACTGTGGTAACATATGCTCCGGTGCCAGACTGGCGTTCATACTAATATACTTATACTGAAATGTGTCAAATTCGTAATGGAAGGTACATTAAATGACTAAAGCTAAAGTTGCAATAAACGGATACGGAACCATTGGTAAGAGAGTGGCAGATGCTGTAATGCTTCAGGATGACATGGAGATCATCGGCATTGCAAAGACTCGCCCTAACTTCGAGACTGTAATGGCACAGGAGAAGGGATATAACGTCTATACTCTTGCTGACAGGGTAGAAGCAATGGAACAGGAAGGCATTGAAGTTGCAGGTACAGTTGACGACATGATCGAAGCAGCCGATCTTGTGGTTGACTGCACCCCTGGTAAAGTTGGTGCTACTAACAAGGAACTTTACGAGAAGGCAGGCACCAAGGCTATCTGGCAGGGTGGCGAGGCACATGAAATTGCAGGTTGTTCCTTCAACGCTGAGACCAACTATGAAGAGGCTCTTGGTAAGGACTTCGTCAGGGTCGTTTCCTGTAACACAACAGGACTTTGCCGTGTTCTTTCACCACTCGATAAGGAGTTTGGAGTAAAGAAGGCACGCATAACCCTTATGAGAAGATCAGCTGACCCAAACGACATCAAACACGGCCCTATCAATGCGATCGTCCCAAATCCTATCAAATTACCATCACACCACGGTCCTGATGTAAAGACCGTCATACCTGGCATTGATGTTGCAACAACTGCCGTCAAGCTTCCTACAACACTGATGCACTTGCACACTATCAACCTTGAGCTTGAGAAGGAATGTACTGCAGAGGATGTTGAGAATATCCTTGCAGAGCAGAGTCGTGTCAGGTTCGTTGGAAAGGGAATCACGTCCACCGCCGAGATCATGGAGCTTGCAAAGGACCTTGGCAGGCCAAGAGGCGACATGTGGGAGAACTGCATATGGAACGAATCCATCACAATGTATGAAGGAGAGCTCTACTTCTTCCAGGCCATACACCAGGAATCAGATGTTATCCCTGAGAATGTGGATGCCATCCGCGCAATGATGGAACTTGAAAGCGATGGGAACAAGTCCATTGCTGAAACGAACAGTAAAATGGGCATCTGATCTGCCCATTATTTTTTCACTAAATATGATAACTTTTCCACAGGCACTGGAATTATGTGACTTGCTTTCAGATGCTGCCGGAAATGCAATTTCCGACCTTATCGATACATCTGAAGCATTCGAAACGGTCTATGTGGGTGCTGATGGCACCGATACCAAGCTAATTGATGACATCTCAGAGAGAGCGATACTTGAGGTTCTCCGGGAAAATGGTCGCTCAATGAGGATCTTAAGTGAGGAATTCGGAGAGATAAAGCTGGGCGAAGATCCAGAATTTTCTATCATTATGGACCCCCTTGATGGTACCTACAATGTTGCCAATGGTATTCCCGCCTACAGCATTTCAATTGCAATTGGCAATCCGGACCATACTTCTGTTTATTTTGGATATGTGAAGAACCTTGCAAATGGTGATGTATTCCATGCCGGGTTGGGAAAGGGAGCGTATTTTAATGGTCAAAAGATCACCCCTTCCGGAAATCCCGTTCTGAATGATTTCTGCATAAGTCTCTATGGATATCGAAAAAATGTAGAAAGGACAGTAGATCTTTGTAAAACCGTTCGCAGGATAAGGATACTCGGAAGCGTGGCGTTGGAGCTATGCTATGTAGCATCCGGACGTCTTGATGCATTCGTTGATGTTCGTGGCTCCCTGCGTCTTGTGGATGTTGCTGCCGGAAAATTGATAATAGAGGAAGCAGGAGGCAAGGTTACCGATGGTAAAGGCTCCCCGCTTAAGCTCAAAGGAAGTGTGATAAACCCATATTATATGGTAGCTTCGAACGGACATGCACACTCTGACATATTAAACCTTATAGAGAGGCACTAAAATGACCATCAAAAAGATAGGGATAGTATCGCGGTGTGACCATGAAGATGCACTTGAGATGGTCAGAAATATCGTGGAGCACTTCAATTCAAAAGTTGATATATCCATAACTCCTAAAACTGCCGAGCCCCTGCATCTGCATGATGTAAAAATTACACCTGTAGAGGACATGAGGGAAAAAGGTGTCGAACTTCTGATATCAGTAGGAGGAGATGGCACCGTACTTCGCAATATTGCCCGCATGGAGGACCCCCTTCCAATATTAGGCATAAATATGGGAACACTTGGATTTCTTGTAGACGTAAATCCTTCAGAGGCAATTGAGACCATTGAAAAGGTGCTAAAGGGCTTCAAGTACAGTGAACGTTCCCGCCTTTCCGTCAGTCTCAACGGAGAAAAGATACCACCTGCAACCAATGAAGTTGTGCTCACAACTGCAAGACCTGCAAAGATACTTACCTTCAGGATCACTATCGATGACCGGAAAGTGGAAGATATACGTGCCGATGGCGTTGTTATCGCCACCCCTACCGGATCTACTGCATATGCAATGAGTGCTGGCGGACCGATCATTGATCCGAACGTCAATGCAACGCTAATTGTGCCCCTTGCACCTTTCAAGTTATCTTCAAGACCATGGGTGGTCCCTGCAGAGAGCCTTATCAAGGTCGAGATGATCATTCCGGAAAAGGAAG
The DNA here is from genome assembly GCF_900774055.1 of Methanococcoides sp. AM1. Lineage (NCBI taxonomy): Archaea > Methanobacteriati > Methanobacteriota > Methanomicrobia > Methanosarcinales > Methanosarcinaceae > Methanococcoides > Methanococcoides sp. AM1. The sequence goes on from NZ_CAAGSW010000004.1 coordinate 151,178, forward strand.
CGGCCCTTGTAGTTGACGGCCAGTACACCCATACCATACAAGAGAATGATGTTGTTACCCTTACAATGTCCAATTTCCCCGCAAGATTTGTAGAAACATCTGCAAGCGGTTTTTACGAGAGAGTGGAGAGCAAGCTCAGGTAATTAAAAAGTAGGGCCAAAACCTACATATTTATATATTGCTTTCTCAAACAACGAGTGGGAATCAATACTATGTCAAACACTGATTATTATTCCAAAAATGAACTTATGAACTTCATCGATATGAAGCCCCTTGACATCGAGATATGTGATGTGACATTGAGGGACGGTGAACAGACCCCAGGCGTAGCTTTCACAAAGGAAGAAAAGATCGATCTTGCAACGGAGCTTGACGCCATAGGCGTCGAGGTTATCGAAGCTGGATTTCCTGTGGTATCCAGTTCTGAGAAAGAGACCGTCAAAGAGATCAGCAATATGGGTCTGGACTCAAATATTTGCTGCCTTGCACGCTCTGTGATAAGTGATGTTGACGCAGCGATCGATTGCGATGTTGATATTGTCAGTATATTCATTGCAATGTCAGATCTTCATTTAAAGTTCAAGTACCACAAAAGCTGCGCAGATGTGTTCAGCTGTGCAATGAGCAGTATTGAGCATGCAAAGGACCATGGACTTAAGGTCAGGTTCGCAGCCGAGGATGGAACCAGGACCGATGTGGAAACTCTTAAAAAAGCATTCATTGCAGCTGAAGAATACAAGGTAGATTATGTCAGTATCGCAGATACTATTGGCATTTTAAGCCCTGCAACTACCCATTATCTTGTTTCTGAGATCAAAAAAGTGGTCAATACACCTATCTGTATCCACTGCCATGATGACCTCGGAATGGCAACTGCAAATACTCTTGTAGCTGCAGAGGCCGGTGCAAAGCAACTGCATACCACGGTCAATGGCATTGGTGAAAGAGCAGGTAATGCTTCCCTTGAAGAGTTGCTTGTTGCATTAAGGGTACAGCATGGTATTGAAAGATATGATACTACAAAGCTTACCGGGATCTCGAACAAGCTTCAGGAATATTCCGGATTACCAATTGCTGTCAATAAATCCGTAGTTGGCAAACATGCATTTACCCATGAGTCAGGGATCCATGTAATGGCTATTCTGGAAGAACCGCGGACCTACGAACTATTCAGTCCAGAAATGGTAGGCGGAAAACGCAATCTCATAGTAGGCAAACACACCGGGAGAAAGGCGCTTAAAGGAATAGTTGAGGATCTTGGCTATAACTTAGGCCATGATGAACTCTGTGATCTCATTCTTAAGGTAAAGAACTGCACCGAGGTTAAAAAAGGATTATCTCGTGAAAGGCTGGAAACTCTTATCCAAAATGTCCGATCCCATCAGGAGTAAATTGAAATTATACTTTCAGAATATCGATCGAAGTTAAAAAAATCGTTTTAGAAACTGCATGTGAAACCATTTGCATGCAGAATATCTATTGATATAGACTCGTATGAAACATTAAATTGATACGAATCTTTTTTTCTTTATATTTTCAGCCTCTTCCTCATCGTGATAGTTCATCTGGTTGTTATCAAGTATTACAACATAATCAGAGGAGTTACGTAGAGCTGTTGAGAATCCGGGTTCAACGCCAAAGATAATGGTTTCCTTTCCATGTTCGTTGGCCTTGCTTAGAAGTGGTTTGAAATCAGCATCCCTTGTTACCAGTGCAATAGTGTCAATTGTCGGGTTATATACAAGCTCCATCCCCTCCACTGCAAGACGTACATCAACATCACTTGAACAGATGATAGGTTCAAAGCCATTGTTCTCTATTGCCTCTACAAGTTTGTCCGATGCATACTGGTTTAAGAACACCCTGCCGATCTTTACATTACCATATTCTTTTAATACATCACGTATCTCTTCAAGGTTTACATTAAATTCCTTGCGTAGCACATTAGGGCCGTCAACAAGGAGTCCTATGCGCCTCCTATCGGTTTCCTTTTTTGTACTAAGATATTTTACAATGGAATTAAATCCAGTTTTAACGTTCTGCATGCTTCCCTCAATTTTATTACTAATATAATAAATTCCCTAATAGATTATAATGATTATGTTAGTTGGGCATTGCATTATCTATGAAATTGGATCACACCTGAATTACAAGTGATCGAAATAAATTGCAACATGTCCCTCCATCCCTTCCTTTTAGGAAATGAGCAACTATTATTTAGTATCTCCGCTTGATATTATTACCTATACCAAATGGAAATTGAGAATATTTATTTAATAAAGGACATCAGCCGGGAAAATAAGAATCATGGTAACATATTTATTAAAAGAGACCATATTTAATTCAATATATTTAAAGCATTTTTCGCCAGGAAATTCTAATATAGAGCTTGGTGCCCACTACAACTAATTCAAGGTGATCATGACTTGACAAACAATTTGCCAAAAATATTGGTCGTAGATGATGAGATAACAAATCTTGAAGTTATGGAAGCCTATCTTTCAAATGACTATGAGATTGCTATGGCTACTAGTGGTAAAGAAGCATTAGAGAAGGTCAAGCAATTCGAACCTGACATTATACTACTTGATATTCTTATGCCAATGATGGATGGTTTCCAAACCTGCAAGATGCTCAAAACCGATGAAGAAACAAAGTTCATCCCAATAATCCTTGTTACAGCACTATCTGAAAAAGAAGATAGAATAAAAGGCATTGAAGCAGGTGCGGATGAATTTCTTACCAAACCCATTAACATACTGGAACTTAAAAGCAGAATAAGGTCCTTGCTCAAACTAAAACACCAGCACGACCTGTTACTTGAAGAAAGAGACACAGCACAGAAGTATCTCAATATAGCAGGTGTTCTAATACTTGTACTTGATAATGATCAAAACATCATTGAAATTAACAACAAGGGTTCCAATATACTTGAATGCTCCAAAGAAGAAATAATTGGTCTTAACTGGTACGACAATTTTGTTCCAGAAAAGTACCGAAATGAATTTAGGGAACGTTTCAACACCCTTATGGCAAATTTGAACAGAGATGCATGTGATGTTCGTGAAAAAATTATAATGACAAAAAACGGGAACGAAAAAATACTTTCCTGGAATGCCATAAAGTTAAAAGATAAAAATGGAACTACTTATGGAATCCTTTGTTCAGGCGAAGATATAACGTTACGGAAAAATGTAGAAAATAATCTTAAAACAGCGAATGAGCATTTAGACCTGCTTATTAAGATGTCACCAATTGCTACAATTGTCATTAATGAAGAAAACAAGATCCTGAAAGCTAATAAAAGTGCAGCTGAACTTTTGGGTTTTGAAGTTACTGATATGCTTGGCATATCAATATCAAAACTTGTTTGTGACAACCAGAATATCGAGTTTACTGATAAAAAAGATTTTACATTAGGTATTTTAAAGAAAAATGGAAATTCTATCGAGCTTAATGCATCTACTTCTCTTATAACGAAAAATGATGATGAAAAAGAATTGATCATCAGTCTCCAGAATATATCAGAATTACGTGGTCTTTTGATCGATCCTTCATTAGAAAAACCTTCACTTGAAGAAAGCGGTGATATAAGCGACCTACCCAAACTTGAATCCGGATATACATATATCCAGCATGAAGATGACAGCATGGGTGCATATGAGATATTTTCAAAGATGGTCAAACAGGGTAATCCAGGTCTTTGTATCACCAGAGAAAACCCTGCAAAGATCAGGGAGAAATATAATATCCAGACAACCCCGATCGTCTGGCTTACAAAAAATAAAAGCTCAGAATCCCCATCTATAGCACCCTCAGAAATATTTAAACTCCATCCAACGATCGAAAATTTCATGAAAAAAGCACATGATGGAATCATACTTGTTGATGGCCTGGAATATCTGGTCCTTGAAAACGATTTTAAATCTGTGGTCAAGTTCATCGAGCAAACCAATGACAGCATAATGGTATCAAGTTCCAGATTGATCTTCAATATTGATTCGAATATCTTCGAACCAAAAGAATACCATCTACTAAAGAGATGGATGAAACCGTTAGAAGAAGAAATTTAAATCGGTAAAAGGTTACAAAATGGAAGCTGAAATTTCATATGCTATCGATTTACCCCAAGTAATAAACAGCATGAATACCCAGGTTTTTTCATGGGAACATGGTGTTGTTAACTTTACAGATAATGAAATTTGGTTCCCTACGGAAACCAGCTGGAAAGTGATACCATTCCAATCAATAGAAGCCGTGGGAAGTGATATTTCCCCGGCAGTTATCAATGATATCCGTAAAGAAAGTGGATATTTTGATGAGCTGATGGTGAACTATAAGAAAAGCTCGTTGTTTGGTTCTTCGCACATAAGGCACTCAATGATCCTCGCAGGTAATCCACAAGATCTTGCACAAATAAAAGACCATTTAATTGAAAAAATAGGTTTACGAATTAATACTAACTTTGAAGGGCTAAAAGAAGAAGAAATAAAGCTTTTGAGCTTGCTCGCAACCGGAACAAAAGATATCAATAGTTACTTACCACTGATATCTGAGGACAAGAATGTACTTCAACGTGCTTTTGATACGCTTAAAAGAAGAGATATGGTAAATGAGTCTGCAAGAATAACACAGCAAGGTCAATACTATCTTGAGAAGACAAAAGGAATATCTAGCACCAACATTGAAAACCCTATTCATTTTGAACTTGAACCGGAAATAGAAGCAGAAACTCAGATAGTATCCAATAGCTTAGACCCAAAGGACACTATGGTCCAATTCACAAAGAAATACGAATATTCCTTTACATCAGGCTCTGTTTTCCTGGAAGATCTCTGGCGTTACATAATGGTACCGGAAATAAAAGACATCGGTTTGAAAGTGTCAAATATCAACAAACCTTATATTCACATACAAACCCGATCCGGCACATTAATTGATATCGAGTGCGAAAACTCACAGGTCATACTTGCATTAGAAAAAATATTTAATGCAAAGGAAAACATTCAGATCAGATTATTGACATCCCTCTATTTAGGGATCAGGGAAGATTACAATATAGCAAATACATTGTATTTTGAACCGGACTACCTTAATTCACAATTAAACGAGTTAATTGATAACCGACTTATTGAAAGTGATAAGACCTTATCAAATAATGGTTTTGAAACTATCAGACATACACTGAACTTTGAAAGAAGCGTTAGTCCGGAACATTTCAAAAGGACTTTACAATAACAACGAATACAACTACATAAGTCTGAGAATATTATCAACAAAATCCAGTACAAACAATGGTGGTATTAGTGAGATTTATAGATACAATTGAAGGCCTTGATGACATATTTGAAAACGATATACCAAAAGGAAGTGTAGTCCTAATAACTGGTCCGCCAGGAAGTCTCAAATCAGGACTGACCTTCTCTATCCTTTCCAAATATCTTGATAAAAGTAATGAATTTGGCATATACATAACTCTTGAGCAAAATAAACAAAGTCATCTTAAGAATATGGAAAGTATGGGAATAGAAATTTCAGAGAATCTAACCATATCAGATTTTACAGACTACAGGCTTCAGTATGATGAATTTTCAGGTGATCTGCTAAACCTTATCGAGACAAATATCATCCAGTATAAACATAAATTGGGAGATAAGTTTACATGTTTAACATTGGATTCACTGGGTGCACTTTATTCCCTGATGGATGTTGAACCACGTCTTATGAGGAAACGGCTTTATCACTTGTTAGAACCACTAAGGAGAGAAAACCTTACAACGTTCCTGATCCTGGAAGTAGCTGATCCAAATGGACCTAATCATGACTTTGAGGGTTATCTTGCAGATGGTATAATTGAACTGGGCGTTCACACGAAAGATGACAGTACAAACCGCTTCATAAGAGTTAAAAAAATGCGTGCATCAGCTCATAACATGGACCCTTATATCCTCACAGTCTCAGACGATGGACTGCAGATATACAGAGGAACTATATTCTGATCCATTCTCAGGAGATCATCAACTCAATTTAAAATTGATCAAGAGGATGCGTTTTCAGGATAAAGCGGAATATTAAACCCGAAAGTGCTTCCTGTTCCAGGTTCACTTTCAACCCAAACCTCACCACCATGCATTTCGACAAAGTTCTTGACAATAGCAAGTCCAAGACCGGTGCCTGCATATTCGCGTGAGTTCGATGAACCTAGCTGGCTAAAGGGATTGAATAGTTTCTCCAGATCACCCGATGAAATACCAGGCCCACTGTCTTTTACAAAAGCAGAGATCATTTTATCGGTCGTATCAATACCCATTGTAACAGATCCTCCATAACCAGTGAATTTAATTGCGTTGCTTAACAGATTGTAAAGTATCTGTTTGAATTTTACAGGATCTACTTCGATAACAGGATCATTAATATTAATAATATAGTTTATTTCGATCTCTTTCTTTATTGCAAAAGGAAGCATTGTGCATTTTATTCCTTCGATTAGATCAGCAAGAACAAACTTCTCAGGAGCAAAATCCATCTTACCAGCATCGATCTTCGAGAGATCCAAAAGATCATTTATCAACTCTAAAAGATGTTTTCCATTTAGGGAAATGTTTGAAATGTACTTCTTCTGAGTATCATTTAGTGTATCAAATGTTCCATAATTAAGCAGATCTGAAAAACCAATGATCGAATTAAGAGGAGTCCTTAGTTCGTGACTGATATTTGCAATGAAATCGCTTTTTGCCTGATTGGCAGCTTCAGCAACACGTTTTGCATTTTGCGCATCTTCTTCTGCTTGTTTGGTTTTGGTGATATCAGTAAAGATCGTAGCAAAATATCCTTTTTGGGGAGAATATGCAGAAATATCAAAAAATTTGTCTAGTATTTCCGAATATTGTTGAAATCGTAGATTTTTTCCGGTTAGTGCAACATCCCCATACTTTTTAATGAAAGGTGTTTCTTCAATGCCCGGTAACACTTCTGTAACACATTTTCCGATTATATCATCGCGCTTTAAGCCTGTCAAAATCTCAAAGGCATTATTAGCATCAATAAATGTATAGTCCAGAACTTCACCATCATCATCGGTAATAATTTTGTGAAGGGCAAAACCACTTATGGCATGTTCAAAAAGTTCACGATATTTTTTTTCGCTTTCCTTCAGCTCATTTTCCATACTTGTTCGCATTGTTTCTGCCTGCTTACGTTCAAGTGCAGATCCTATAATGTGGGATGCCATATGGAGAATAGCTACATCTTCTTCATCAACCTCGACAATATCCAGAACATTATCCAGTCCAATAAAACCAGCAAGTTCATTGCTCACGTACAGAGGCACAACTATCAACGATTTTATACCTTGCATCTCGAGTATCTTTTTTTCTGCCGATGCCTCACAGGGCAAGGTGGAGATATCTTTAATGCGGATCGAATCACCATTATGAAGCTTGTCCATCCACCAGGGGAACATATCAGTTGGAAGTCCCTGAAGGTTTTCTTTTTGTGATTTTACTTTTTCAAAACAATATTCATGTGTGTTGTCCATCGAAGTTCCATTATCAGAAAATAGAAATACATAACTTCTACTACTTCCAAATAAATGACACATTTTCTCTAGAGCAAAATTAATATTATGATCTATATTTTTGTTAGAGGAGAACATCAAAGAAATAGATGCTACAGTTCTTTCAATCTCAAGTTTTCTTTCGATGAGCAGATTTACTTTTTTTATTTCTGAAATATCGTCTATAATCAACAAGACCTTTGGATTGTCTTTTTGGTGCACATAAGTTGTTGATATCGTTAAATTGTGTGTTAAAACACCATCATTGGTCTCCAGGTTCATTTCAGCTTCTTTTTTGTAAATGCTTTCCCCGGTTTCAAACGTGTGAATTAGAGAATTTCGCAGAGTACAATCTGAGCACGCTTCATTTTTTCCACATCCATCCCCTATTAATGAATTGACACACCCTAACAGCTCCCCACCAAGAAGTCCAAATGATTTATCTCCTTCTTTTCCCAGAGCATCGGTCGTAGCACGATTAATAAATTCAACCCTTTCATCGTTATTCACAATGATTGCAATGAAAGGAACATTTTTAAAAATAGATATTATGGAGTCCGAATTCAGATCCATTTTTGATTGCGTCATATAGAATCCTTTGACAGATATATCTGTAACGTTTTTTTCTGTAAAAACCATATTTAATTATCCTATATATGATAGCAAAGATGTTGGTAATAATTGTTTAAACCACATATAAGTACCATTGGTAGTATAATATTATATCATTAAATCAATTTTCCGATAAAGAAACATGGAATTAAAGAATTTGATCGAACGGCAGACAGTCTTATGAAAATAAACAGAGAAGTAATAGTATATATTTAATAATATATTAACTTGGATGACAAAATATTTATAGATAGATACCAAACTCAGTGTGGTGGTTTCGATACGTATTTTAAGTGGAACTAAGAGCATCACTATCTCTTCAGATGCATCCATTCCATAAATGGTATTGAACGGCTTTTATACAAAGATTGATACTAAATTGATCTCGGCTAAAGATAATACAAAGGAATGATGTAAGTGAGATTTGTAGATACTATTGAAGGTCTTAATGAAATATTTGAAACTGATATACCAAAAGGAAGCGTAGTTCTGATCACTGGCGCACCGGGAAGCCTTAAATCAGGACTTGCATTCTCAATATTATCACGATATCTAAACGAATGTGATGAATTTGGTGCTTACATTACTCTTGAGCAAAGCAAGAAGAACCATCTTAATAATATGAAAAGTATGGGAATTGAACCTTCAGATAGCTTGCTCATATCGGATTTTACCGATTGCAGACTCCAGTCGAATATGTACTCAGGCGATTTGCTAAACCTTATCGAGACAAACATCATTCAACACAAACACAGACTGGGAGATAAGTTCACATGTTTGGTATTGGATTCACTGGGTGCACTTTATTCACTTCTTGACACCGACCCTCAGCTCATGAGGAAGCGACTTTACCACCTTTTAGAGCCATTAAGAAGAGAAAACCTTACTACTTTCCTGATCCTGGAAACAGCAGACTCGACTGGATTTAACCATGAATTCGAAGGTTATCTCGCAGACGGCATAATCGAACTGGGATTCCACACAAAAGATAATACTGCAAATCGCTATTTGAAAGTGAGAAAAATGCGCGCATCATCGCATAGTATGGACTCTCACATCCTAACCGTTTCAAACGATGGACTGCAGATATACAAAAGTACTATTTTCTGATCGGATAGGTTCGATCAAAATTATTTTTTCTAAAAATAAGGATTATTCTTTATCAACCAATTCCGCATTCTCAATTACAACGTTTGCAGTGTATTCATCGCGTTCGACAAGCCTGAACTGATTGATCTTTATCTTTTTTGTGAACATCGGGGCATCGGTGACAAAACTCTCAAACTCACCGCCTTCGCCTGCAATGTTCAGACCGATCTTCTCGTTAAGCTTCACAAGTCTATCCACATCATTACTTACTATTGTCTTGCCGACCCAGCTGCTGTTCAGACCATAAGCTGCAATGCTGCTGAAGATGAATTCAAACCCCTTATCCAGCAGCTCCCTCATCTCCTGCTCCTGATCAATGTGCCACAACGGAGAGAACGACTCCAGTCCAAGCTCATTGCAGATCATCTCTATCCGGTCCTTCTGGTAATTGGAATATAATGCACCGGTAACAATTCCGTCAATACTGAATTCTTCCTGCGCCTGCACAATGGCGTTCTTGAGATCTTCAAGCTCAAGTTCCTTCTCACCCTGAGTGAAGGTTTCCAGCAGAGGCAGTCCCATAGCCTCTGCCTGCAGTCTTGCCAGGTCGATATTTGGAGTGTGGAACATGTAAGAATCAGGATTTTTGCTCTTGATGGTGATCAGGCATTCTATAGAATGACCTCTCTCCTGCATAATATGCAATGCATAGTTCGAATCCTTGCCTGAACTGAAAAGAACACCCATTTTCACTCTATCATTCTCCTTCAAAACTACTGATATAATCGGTCTTGCTGTTAAACCCAGAACTTTTTGCCAGTTTTTTCAATGCCTGGTCGAAACGGCTTCCATATTGAGCAGCTTTTTTGCTGCGTTTTGTAATGATCTCTGGCAACCCAAGTTCCTCACCAACTCTGCGCAGGATCACTTTGTTCATGTCATCACACATCTTGAACTTATCCGGAATCGCCAGTGAGTACTCTACAAACCTCTCATCAAGATATGGAAGACGCAGTGTGATTCCTGTAAACGATGCAACAGTATCATCCCTGTACGTGTTCACCTCGTGCATTTCAAGGATATCCTTCAAACAGTCCTGATTTATGTTTCCGGATTGCTTGTAACGGTTATATCCTGCAAAAAGCTCGTCTGCACCGGCTCCTGCAAAAAGGACATTGATCCCATCCTCCTTCGCTGCAACACTTGCAGCATACATTGTCATTGCAACACCGGTCTTCGGGACACTGGCATCCTCGATCAGAGGTACTACCACCTTAAGGTATTCTTCAACGGTACCAAGGTCAATCTCATGGACCTTCAGTTCAAATCCAAGCTCTGAAGCTATCTTTTTTGCGCAGATTATATCCGGTGAGGAAGTATTACCGGAAAGTCCGACAGTATAGCAGGTAACAGAAACACCTTTTTCTTCGGCTACATCCTTACAAATGGATGCGAGGATCGTTGAATCGATGCCGGCGGAGAACATGACTCCAAAATCCTCATCAGGAACACGTACGGAAACGGCATCTTTCAGCAACTTCAGCAATTCGTCGCGTACAGAATCTTCTGAACCTTTAACCTCAGGAAGTTCGGAAAGGAAATCACGGTCATGAAACGTAATTGTTCTGTCACAGAGGTCATAGCATAAGATCTGCCGGGGAGAAAGTTCTTTTACTTCGGTATAACCTGCTTTTTCAAGGAATTTCTTCTCAGAAGCAAAAGCAAACCCTCCGGAAAGATCATACCAGAGAGATTTTACACCTATGAGATCCCTGACAAGATACACTTTGTCATCTGTCTTACAGGCAAATGCATAAACACCACGTAACTGACGAAGTGATGTGTCAAGAAAGGATAGAGTTTCCAATCGATCTAATTTACCTGCAACTGCTTTTTTAAAAATACCATTCAGGTAGAAAACAAAGAGTTCAGCATCATTCCAGATGGCATCAGCAATATTATCCCCATAACTTGCAGACAAATTTTCCCGGTTATAGAGATCAACATCACAAACAGCCATGATATCGTCTGTGGTTCGTAGAGGAAGCTTTATTGCAGGAACCATTGCAGGATCAAAGAAGGTGATCATGGAATCATCGGAAAACAGGCCAGAAATTTTCGATCCTGATGAGTGACTAAGAACTTCACCCTTTGTATAGATTAGAGCATCATAGTTCCCACGCCCTTTCATCTCCCTGAAAATAGCACAGGGAACTAAGCTCGCATCCCCCGTGCCATAATAACCTGCAATTCTGCCCATGTATTTGAAAGAACCTGTCAACCATATATCTATGTATCGGAAATATAAGAAGACATTCGAAAAGCAAACGATGAGGAGATTTCGCGGAAAATGAAAATGCATATGCACAAAAATATATAGCGTATCAACTCTTTTTAAACCAGCAGATAAATGTTCATGGACTCGTTCCGGTCTTACTACCGTCAAAAAAATATGATGAGGACTAAGGAGAGATATTTCTGAAAAAACTATTCGAAAAACTGGGCTTTTTTATTGAGAATAATGCCCTGCCGATCATTCTTGTAGCTTTTCTTTTCATAATCCTGTCTTTTAGCGGGGCCAGCCAGATCAGCATGGAATCAGGAACTGACACCTTTGTTGAAAAGACATCGCAACTTTACCAGGACTATGACCATCTTTTCCTTAACATATTCTACACGCAATCCATGGTAGTACTTGTAGAGAACGGTGATGTAACTGATCCGGAACTGTTAAAGGCCGTGGACCGTCTCGAGTACCTTTCAAACTCTATCGAAGGCGTAGTGGAAACCTCCAGTATAGCTTCCGTGATAAAGGAAACTAATTTCCAGACATCAGGAAGGTACGCCATACCGGATGAGCAGACACAGATAGATGATCTGCTCTTGATCGCAGGTCCCCAGTCATTGATGCCTGATAAACAACATACGGTTATCTTTGTAAAAGCAGCAGGAGACACAAATGAGAATACCCTCAGGGAAATTCTCAGAGAAGTTGAATTCGCAGCAGAATTTGCAGACTTCCCTCCTGAATATAGAGTAATAGTAACAGGTGATCCTGCATTCAATGTCGCAATGGAAGACGAGATGAATGCCAGTATGGGACCTCTGCTGCTACTCTCAGCCATTCTGATGATAATAGTGCTCTATCTGGTGTTCAGACATGTCAGGTGGCGACTTCTCCCCCTTGCAATCGTCTTTTTGGGTATAATTTACACATTCGGCGTAATGGGATATGTCAGGATACCCATGAGCATGGTCTCAATGTCTGCTTTCCCCATACTTGTTGGTCTTGGAATAGACTATGCTATCCAGTTCCATAATCGTATTGAAGAAGAGCTGGATAAAGGAGAGTCCGAATCCAAAGCTGTGACAGAGACTATCAAACATACAGGACCGGCAGTATTCATTGCACTTATCATAACTTCCCTTGGATTTGTTTCCCTTTTCACATCCTCGGTCCCGATGATACAGGATTTTGGCAAACTCCTGCTTATTGGAATATTCATGTGTTTCCTTGCATCCCTTTTTGTAGGGGTCACGCTGATCTACGGCCTGGATGTTCTTGGAAAGAAAAATCGCATTTACAGGAAATTAGCTTCCCTGAAACCTTCTATCAGCATAAGGAAAAGGAAAGAAGCGAACAGTAAGAATGAGGTGGATTCTCTTGAAAAACTTATAGAGAAGACCACTATGACAACGATAAAACATCCGGGAATAGTGCTTTTCCTTGCAGTGTCCCTGTGTATGGCAGGGTTCTACACAGATTCTCTCGTTCCTATACAGACAGATATGAAGACATTCGTCCCAACCGATATGCCTGCGCTTGTGGATTGGAACCACATGGCAGACGTCCTTGGAGGAGGGGTCTACCTAAATCTGATAATTAAAGTCGATGATACAGCAGATCCCGATGTTCTGCACTGGATGGATAGGTTCAGTGAACATGAGACAGAAGCCAGGAGTGACATCTATGGAGCTGACAGCATCGTTCCGATCGTTAAGGAAATGAACGGTGGCACGATCCCCGACAACAGGAATGATATACAGGCTATTTATGATCAGCTTCCTGAAGACGTCCGTAATAGATACATCTATAGCAATAGCATGCTCCTGCTGAACCTTGATATCGGGAACGCATGGGAAGGCCTTGGGATCAAGGGAATGGAAGAACTTGTGAACATTGTCAGGACGGATGTGATGTGGATGCCACCGCCACCGGATGTCAGTGTCACCATCACCGGAGATACAGTGACCTTCACAGAAGTAATTTCAGCATTGACAACAGGACGTGTTGCAATGACAATGCTTGGACTTTTTATGGTCTTTGGCGGGCTGATCGTTATCTATCGAGATTGGCTCAAAGCATTCACACCAGTAATTACCATGCTGATGGTCATCGGCTGGGCAGGAGGTATCATGTATATCATGGGTATCGAATATACACCGATGACCGCGACCCTCGGCGCGTTGATACTCGGAGTGGGGTCCGAATATGCGGTCCTGATGATGGAACGCTATTTCGAGGAAAAGGAGAAAGGGCACACGCCTATAGAAGCTATGCGCGAGGCAAGTAAGAAGATCGGAAAAGCGATCATCACCTCAGGTCTTACGACACTCTTTGGTTTCTCAGCATTGATAGCATCCCCATTCTCAATGAACAGCAACTTTGGTATGGTTACTGTGATCGATGTTGCACTGGCACTCCTTGCCACTTTCATCGTATTCCCGCCAGTACTCGTCTACCTTGACACCTGGAGGGACAGAAGATTGGGAAGAATAATTCCCGAAACCAATGAAGTATATTGACCACTGAATATATATTCTAAGCCTGCTCTATTAATTTGAAAGATATTTGTACGTTAAAGCATCCCAATTAATTTTTGGCATGCCAAAAAGCAAGTAGTTTTTCATATTTTTGTTCATAAATAAGAATGGAGTCATCTTTAATGGAAGGGAAAGAAAGAACAATAGAAGAACTGTTCAATCTTGGATTCCATGCCGAATATCCGGAAGAAAAGGTCGAATACTATTCTGCAGTACTTGAATCCGATTCCAGAGATCCTCTTTTGTGGAATGAGGAAGCATTAGCACTGGTGTGGACTAACACCGGGATCGCTTATTGTGATCTCAGTGAATATAAGAGAGCCGTTTACTGTTTTGAAAGGGCATTAGAACTTGACCCCCTTAATCCCGATATATGGTACAACAAAGGAATTGCACATTCATACCTCGGTTATCATAAAGAATCGATCGAATCATATTCAAAAGTCCTCGAGATCGAACCTAAATATGATAATGCATGGATAAACAAAGGAATGATCCATGACCTAATTGGAGAGTATGAGGAAGCCATCAAAAGTTATGAGCATGTCAATATCACAATGGAGCTCAATCCAAAATATGCCCTTACATGGAATAAGAAAGGCGTTGCATATTCCCACCTTGGCAAGTATGAGGAAGCTATTACCTGCTTTACAAAAGTTCTCAGCATGGACCCGGACTATGAAGATGCAAAAAACAATATGGCAAATGCAATGAAAAAGCTCAAAAACATTGCTTAACATGGCTTACAAATAACTTTAATAAGTACTTTCATCAATAATATCGCCCTATAGACAGAACTTGATAGCAAGAGGGATCAATTATTTTCAATGAACTAAAAGATACTATCAGAATCTCAGTTTTGCCGCTTGCAAAGAACATTCCGATCTCACCAAATATACTAACCATCATAGGACTTCTTATCAGTGGCATTGCAGCCCTTGAATTTGCCATAGGCGAGCTTATCATGGGCGCGGTCTTCATAATGCTAAGCGGCATCTTCGATGTTCTTGACGGTGCAGTCGCAAGGGCTTCAGGGAATATCACACCATTTGGAGGTGTGCTGGACTCGGTCTGCGACAGATATGCAGATGCTGTCATCTTTGCAGGCATCATTTATGGCTCGGTGAACGGAAGCATCCATCAGGCTACATTACTGCAGGCACCATTGTGGTTATGGTGTGTTCTCGCATTGATCGGCTCATACATGGTCAGCTATACACGTGCCAGAGCAGAAGCCGCAGGATCTACTTCGATGAACGTAGGAGTTGCAGAGAGGTCTGAAAGGCTTATTATACTGGTAGTGGGTGCAATCACAGGATATATTTTAATTGCAGTAGCCGTTATAGCAGTACTTGCACACTTTACCCTTGTGCAAAGAATATGGAATGCAAAACAAACATTATAAGTTAAAGTTGGATGTTAAAGCGATATTTTTAATTGCTTGATAGCCATTATACCCCTAATCACATTATAGCAAAAACAGAGGATCAAAATGCAATATCGTGCAGAAGTAACAATCGAGCTTAAGCCGGGAATGCTAGACCCGGAAGGTACCACTATTAAAAGGGCATTAGAGCACCTTGGATACCACACAAACGAACTGAGGACATCAAAGAGATACATAATTGACCTTGAGGAAGAGTCCAGTGAACTGGCAGAAAAGAAGGTTGATGAGATGTGCCAGAAACTTATCGCAAACCCGATCATACACAATTACACCATCGACATGAGGGAAGCTTAAATGACAATAGCCATCATTCAGTTTGGTGGAAGCAATTGTGATCTTGATGTTTTGCACGTACTGAAAGACGTTGTCGGAGTGGACGCAGAGCTTGTATGGTACAAGGAGCATGACCTTGACAGGTTCGAAGGCGCAGTGATACCCGGTGGTTTCTCCTATGGTGACTACCTGCGCGCAGGTGCTATCGCATCACGCACACCGATCATGGATTCCATCAAGAAGATGGCAGATGAAGGTAAGCCGGTAATGGGTATTTGCAACGGTTTTCAGATACTCACTGAATCAGGACTACTTAATGGTGCTCTTGCAACCAACATGTACCCGAAGTTCAGATGTGAAGGTACTTACCTGAGAGTAGAGACCACAGACTCACCATTTACTTCCGCTTTCAAGGAAGGCGAGGTGATCCGAATACCTATAGCCCATATGGAAGGAAATTTCTATGCTGATGAGCAGACCCTTTCAAATATGGAGGATGAAAAGCTTGTAGCTTTCAGGTATGTGGATAAAGATGGCAATGTGACCGATGAAGTAAACCCCAATGGATCACAGGAGAACATTGCAGGCATACTGAGCGGAAAAAGGAATGTAATGGGACTTATGCCCCATCCGGAAAGAGCATCTGAAGCCATTCTTGGCTCCGATGATGGTGTCAGGATGTTCCAGTCAATGGTAGAGTATATTAACAACAGGTAATATTACCTGAATATACTCAACTTCTTTTCTTTTCTTTTCTTTTCTATTCTTTAATTTTGTCTTCTAGCTAGTACAACCTATGCTAGTATACCTTGCCCTAACACAACCTATTATTGTCCGGCCCGACCAGATCTGTTCTTGTCGGACCTAGCCTGATCCATTCCTGATAATCAGATCATCCTTATTTTTCAACGATGTTCTGTGCAGTCTTCCAGGAATGCCTGACGATATCCGGCAGTGAGCCGTGCTCATCATACCAATCCTTCAGGAACTGCTTGGTCTTTGGGTCTGAAGGATATCCACTGCCAAAATCCACACCAATCTCTTTTTTGAGCTCTTCAATAAGTTCATCGCGCCTGACCTTCGCTACAATGGATGCTGCAGATACAACCGGGAAAAGATCGTCAGCGCCATGCTTTGAAACTATTTTAGGAGCTGTTGTGTCGGGATGATTTTTTAAATAATTCTCAAGAAGACGTCTACCAAAGCGTTCTTCCTTTACATCAGCCGCATCCACATAGATCTCGTCACCCGGAAGATTCTCGATCACACTTCCAAAGCCAAGGACCATGATCTCGTTCATGGTCATCAGTTTACGAAGTTCATCTATCTGATCAGGGGATACTTCAAAAACAAAATAGTCATCTGCATACTTCTTGATCTGGGAAGCAAGATGCACTCTTTTTTTTGGTGAAAGTTTCTTGGAATCGGCAACCCCAAGGTTCTTAAGAGCATTGCTTTTACTCTTATCAATCCTCACACCACCAATACACATCGGACCTATTACAGGACCTTTTCCAGCTTCATCAATTCCCACGATCTTCATTGTAATCTCCCATCATTGTAATTGTCCTGCTTAAAGCAGAACAACTACTCATACGAACAGGGTGAATATAAGATAACCGACAGTGATCATGATTATTGAATGCTTCAGTCCGGAAAGCACATTACCTTCACCCATTGCTCCTGCCATGAGCCCGGAGCTTAATCCCTGAAGAAGGGAAGCATGCATGAACAAACGAGTGTATGCTTCAAGGTCAAAGTTCCCGAGGAAGCCACCGGCCTGGGTTCCTGATTCAGCCATCTTTTCACCGGCATTTGCCATCTCGGCCAGGAAGGTCGTAGAGATAACATAGATGACACCAACGAACACGAAGAATGCAATATAAATGATGACTATGTAGATCATCATGTTCATTGAACGCTCACGTTTCATGGACTGTTCGGATGCCGCATCCCGTGCTGCTACCAGAAGCACTTCACCCACATCACCACTTGATTCATTGGCTTTTGTAATAAGGGTCATTGAACGTGCTATAACATGAGTTCGAAGCCTGTTTGCAAACCTGATGAGAGCATCATTAACATTCATCCCCCAGAAGATATCCTTCCATATCCTGTTGATCTCTTTGCCGAGGTTTCCTTTACCGGAAGTTGCCATAAGTGTTATGGAATCACGAAGTGTCATTCCGGTCTCGTTAGTGCTTGCAAGCTTTTTTAAGAAATCCGGGAAATTTTTCTCAAGGCTTTTCTTCCTGTGAGATTTAACCTCATGGAAAAGAGCAAGGGGCACTATCACAAGGAAAAGGCCAAGCACAATATAATCATCAATAAAAGCAACGATATCTGATGTTGCAGAAAGGTCTCCTTTGTTTAACCAGAAGGGAATAATAATAACCAGAAATGCAATTGGTAATGTAATAGCAAGTGTATAAAGAGGTTGATCTAGCAGCGGTTTGACCGGATTCTGCAAGAAACCCCTTAATGATAATGATTTTTTAGACTTTGCAAGATCCTCATACAATGCCCTCTCCCTAACCTTTTCTTCAGTCTCATCTATCAGTTCACCTGCTTCATTATATACAGGTTCAAGATATGATGGGACTTGAGGAATACCATGATCAAGGACTAATGTAGTAGGCAGGATATCGGGCTCTCCACTCTCACTTGGAGTGATAATGCTGATCATCACAACAAACATCAGTGAACCGATCGGTAGTACAGCATAAATAATCGCATATACCATGACATCTGATCCGGAACCCATTACTGCCATCATAACACCAAGTATGATGATGAAGAGAGGACCGGCAACAAATGCCGTAACATAGGATTCTGAGAGCAATGCCAGGGTCTCCAGGAATCCTTTCTGGTCCACAACCGATTTTTGCAGGTACTGTTCAGACTTATCCTGGAAATAATGTGGAATACTTCCACCACTGTCAATGATGGTCAGAAGATTCTGCATCAGATCCTGGAACCTTTCTGAAGGAGTTATATCGCTAATGTTCGAGATAGCAGTTCTCAGGTCGTGTCCGAAATAGTCCATCTCACGCAGGATAGCATCAATTTCTTTTGAAACCTCACCATAAGTATCCTCTGAACGAGCCAATAGCCTGAATACCTCGATGATATTCATACCACCCTTACAAAGAGCATACATGAAAGTTACAGCATAAGGCAAATGCCTGTCAATGTCACCCTTGCGTTCACCTGCCTTGAAGCCCGGGTAAAGCATAAACATTCCATAGGTGACACCTCCAAGAATTATAGCAAAAAGAACGGTTATCAAAAATCCGATAAACAATGATTTAAATTGTAGTATCCAGGAAGTAGATGTACTGAGCTCCAGATTTGTTATAGTAGCAGGAAGTCCGACCAAATTCACAACAACATGCGAGAGGAAAAGACCCAGAATGAGGCCAATTACACAGCAAAGCACTGAATAGAAGATAGCATTTGAAACATACATCTCATATGAAAGCGGCACACGTGCCTGGAAAAGTTGCACCTGAAGATGTGCATATTTTTCTTTCCTTGCCTTTATCCGATCACCTAGTAATGCAAAAGGGATCTTTTTAAAGATCGTGAAGTATTCAAAGAACCTGTCAAACGTTCCATTGTCCTTTTTTGGCCCTCCGGATAGCTTTCGTTTGATACCACTAAGGAATGGATCCTTTTTAGTTCCGGAAGAAAGTGAGGAGGAAATGCTACCCTCCGTTTCTATCGAAGGTTCGATATCCTGAAGACTCCCCTGTTCTTCGACAAGGTCAGCAATATCAGGAACTTTTTCCTGCATTTCGCCTTCATGAGCTTTTTCCAGAGACCTGTCTTCTGTCACCTTATCACTCCAAAGAACATTATAGCAGATCGAGTTCCTTCAAGATTTTTTCCGGTGTGGATTGATAGGCATTAATGATACCAGAGATCTGCTTAAAGTCCTTAATATCATTGTCAACCATATATTCCAGTATACGCTGCCTGTTTGTCAATTCCCTGTTGACATCCATTGTACCCCAGCCTCTTCTCATACGGATATCCATCAAAGCTTTTGAATCACCTGTTCTATGGAAGACATCGGTCGAAGAATCCCACACGAAAACATCATTGGTCCTGACGTTTCGTGTATTTGGATCAATGTCAATGATCTCCACCACTTTCAGGTTCCTTCTGACACGCTTGCCCATGGAATATGTCTGTGCCTGGATACACATAATATCCAGTGCCTGTATCATATTACGCGGTACACTGATGGGCGGGTTCTCAAGTCTGTGGATAGCTGAAGGAACTGAATCTGCATGCATTGTCGAGAAAGTTGTATGTCCTGTGGACATTGCCTGGAACAATGTCAGAGCTTCTTTACCACGGACTTCTCCTACAAGGAGATATTCCGGACGTTGACGTAATGCAGCTTTAAGAAGATCATACATATCTACAGAACCACGATCGTCTGCTGTGAAGGAATCTCTGGTCATACCCGGGATCCAATTAGGATGAGGCAATTTCAATTCCCTTGTATCTTCAAGACTTATGATCTTAGCCTTTTCAGGGATAAATAGAGATACAGCATTCAGGGAAGAAGTCTTACCGGATGCGGTACCACCAGCATAGATCAGGCTCTTGTTATTCTCAATACATAACCAAAGATATGCCATACATTCCGGAGAGAATGTTCCCCATTTCAGGAGGTCTACCGGGGTGATAGGCTCTTCACTGAACTTCCTTATCGTAAATGTACTGCCATGGGTTGTAACACTGACACCCAGTGTCATCTGTATCCTTGATCCATCCGGCATAGTTGCATCGACCATCGGATCTGCCACTGAGATGTGCTTCCCACTCTTCTGTGCAAGCTGGATAATGAAAGAATCAAGTTCTTTTTCTTCAAAAATAATGTTAGTAGCAATGTTCTGATATGAACGATGATAAAGAAAGATCGGCTTACTGTGTCCATTACCGGAAATATCCTCTATTGAGCTATCATTCATCAGTGGATCGATCTTGCCGAATCTGATGAAATCCCGCTTTATGTAATAAAATACCTTCTCAAGCATTGCAGGAGTTATTTCGATAGCATAGTCCTTGATGATGTCACGTATCTCTTTTTCAAGCACTTCTTCCTTGTCTTTATTTTCATCAATATCTTCTACCAGAAGCTCATTGTGAAGACGGTCCTTTATCTCTGTCAGGAAGACCTGCTCAAAGTCAGAAAGTGAAGGTTCGACTATATAATAGATATGATCATTGCGATCCTCGTTATAAAGAATGACAATAAAAACATATGGTTCCGAGGTCCAGTAACGATCAATTTCTTCATAGTCCTCAACTCCTGTGAATTCAGAAAGGATCCCATGGACTTCCGGGTCATAAGGCTCAATCTCCTCATTCTCCCCTCTAAAGAGATTCTTTATTTTATCGACAATACCTATCTTTTCAGCTGGAATTCCTTCATCGTCCTCAGAACCATGTTCTTCCTGAAGTAAGTCTTCCTGAAGGATATCTTCGGAAACACTATCTTTAAGAATATTCCCTTCGACAGCATCTTCAAAGCCCTTGTTGGCTTTTTCCGGATCAGCGATCTTATTTCTACTTTCCAGTTCATCGACAATATGAATATCACTGACATCTTTGTTATCAGTGCTATCCTCCCCTGTCAGCTCAATATGCGTCTTTGGGAACGTTTCTGTGATGGTACGCTCTTCGTGTAACGATTGATCAAACCCTTCCGGATCGATGGAAACAGGTTCAAAACCATTGGGATAACCATCTTTTGATCTCCGATCCTGTGTGGAGGATCCTGATTCGAATTCCGGACGGGAAAATTTATCATATCTTGGCAGAAGGATATTAAGTTCTTCATCAGCTTCATTATCAAAACTTTTCCTTTCAGGGGAAGAACCAATACTTTTTCTTGGTCTGCTCCTTGGTGTTAGAATAACTGCTTCAAGATCATCTTCACTAATATCATTACTATCGTGAAATCCGGACAGGTTCTCGCTAAGATCCTCTCCTTCATTCGTCGTATCAGGGTCGTTTCCTACAACAGGCTTCTGATCAGCATGTTCAATGCCATCCAACCTGTCGTCATTCAGATTTTCTTCTGCCTCTTTTGCCATTGTTACACCGCAAGGGTTCTGTGCATATGATAGTCACAGATGGTGTGATCTAATATTATTATTATTATAATTATGATTATACATTATTAAAGGTATTGCATTTAAAATCGTGCATTGCAAAGAAAATTGATGAAAAATATTAAATCAAAAGCTATACATGTTCGTTCTATTATCGGTTCAAATTGCTAATGGTCATATAATATGACCACGGAGATATCCCACATGCCAATAATTACCTTACAATATGAGGATCTGGAATCACTCACACGTTCAGACAAGGATACGATCATTGACCGTGTACCAATGATAGGTGCAGACATCGAACGTATTGAAAAAGAGTCCATAGACATTGAGTTCTTCCCTGACCGCCCTGACCTTTACAGTGTGGAAGGAGTAGCAAGGGCCATGCGCGGATTTATGAACATCGAAACCGGGCTTTGTCATTATGATGTAACACCGTCGGACATTACAATAGAACTTGATGAACATATAGGAAAAGTCCGCCCGGTACTTGGTTGTGCGGTTGTAAGGGGAATAAACTTCACATCCAGCTCTATCAAATCCCTGATGGACCTTCAGGAATCCCTTCACTGGGGACTTGGAAGGAACAGGAAGAAAGTTTCCATCGGTGTCCACGATATGGCAAATATCACTCCGCCATTCAAGTATCAGGCAGTTGACCCTGATCATAAATTCGTACCTCTTGATTTTACAGAACCAATGACAATGGATGAGATCCTTGCAGAACATCCAAAGGGAGTACGCTTTGCCGATATCCTTGAAGGAATGGAAAAGTACCCGTTGATAACCGATTCAAAGGGAGATGTCCTTTCATTCCCACCAATTATCAATGGAACCCTTACGAGAGTAGAAGAAAGCACCACGGACCTTTTCATTGATGTGACCGGCCTGGGAGATGCAGTCTACACTGCACTTAACATCGTAGTGACGTCACTTGCAGAGAGAGGCGGCAAGGTCGGATCGGTTAAGATCGTCTATCCGGATGGAACAGAAAAGGTCACTCCTGACATGACACCTCGCGCTCTCAAACTTCCAAGATCTGAGATCGATGAGCTTATAGGCGTGGAATTTACCAACGAAGAGATCATAAACGAGCTGGAAAGAATGGGATTCGGTGCAGGCCTTTCAGATGACGGAGAGAACTTTGACATAGATGTTCCGTCCTACAGGGCAGACATATTGCACAATTTCGATGTTATTGAGGATATTGCCATAGGATATGGCTTTGATAAGATCCAGAGTGAATTCCCAAAGAATGCCACCATCGGTAGCGCACACCCCATTTCCCTCACAAGGGGAGCAATGCGCGAGATAATGGTAAGCCTTGGATATTCCGAGGTCATGCCTTTTACGCTCACCAGCCAAAAAGTACACTTCGAATGGATGTGCCGTGAAGAGACAGATGATGTTACGTTCGTACTTCACCCTATAAGTGAAGACCAGACAATGGTCCGCACCACCATATTACCAAACCTCATGGAAATATTTTCCCTGAACCAGCACCATGAGCTTCCACAACGCATTTTTGAGGTAGGAGAAGTTGTTGTGAATGCAAAGAACAGGCTCCATCTTTCAGCTGCTTCAATTCATGCACAGGCAAACTTCACAGAGATCAGGGAAGTCCTGGACGCTGTGATGAGAGAAAGGGATATTCCATACGAAGTAACCGAATCAACTGATCCTGCATTTATCGAAGGCAGGCGTGCTGACATTATTGTCGATGGTAAGAAGGTCGGCGTAATGGGAGAACTCTACCCGGGAGTTATCGTCAACTTTGGTCTTGGACAGCCTGTTGTTGGTTTTGAGATCGATATGACAGAATGAAACACAAAATAGCCAATGTGGGAAAATTAAATACCCCGGCAAATATTCCCGGAGCTATCCGGGAAACTTCTTTTTTAAATTATCTTATTCGCCTGTTCAAGCATAAGAGCGGACATTAACCCAAATATATAACCCGTATAATGGCCCAGGCTGTTCACAATGCCTGTTTCATTTACGATGTTTTCAGGGATCAGCAAGGGCAGACCTATCAGAAAATATACAAGAATGAGATAAATAAGTGCGATATAGATAAGAATGAAACTCGATGAAACATGCTTTATACCGGATCCACAAAATGAATGGAGTTTCAGGGAAATACAATCAAAGAACGGACGATTAGCATAAGCAGTTACCAGCAGAAGTATAGAAATTCCAAGGTACATAAAAATAGAAGCCTTTAAATTGAAAAGTACCAGGAACAAGTTCAAAAATATCAAAAAATAAACGAACTCGTGCCCTATTTTAGGACAATAATATTTTTTGCAATACCTGTAAAAAGCAAACATCAGGTAAGCTACCAGTGCACTTATAATTCCTGAATATCCCTGAACAGGAAATGGAAGGTCTATAAAATATACCATTGAAAATGAAACAATAAATGGAAGTACGAAAGAAAATAGCAAGAATGATATGATGAAAAAATTCCTATCGGTTTCAAAATTAATTATCAGGAACATGAGGACCAGATAAAAGACCAGGTTCTTCATCAGATGAGAATATGAGGAATGGATATAATTGGACAAAAAAAGTGTTTCGATCTTTGGTTCCAGCGGAAATAGAATGAAATGGTCAAGCTTCATGTAGTCCGGCAGGAAAAATAACATCAACAAAAGAGATGGTATAAAAAGAAATAAAAGAAAGATGTCCAGGTCCTTCCAGTTTACATTCAAAAAATGGAATTTACTGATCTCTTCTTTTAGTCCAATACTCATAAATGATAATGATCTTCAAAACATTATAAGTTTTTGTTAGTAGGCTATATTTAAGCAGAAATAAAGTTAAAGTTAATAAAAATACGGGCCCGCCGCGATTCGAACGCGGGTCAATGGGTCTCTTCGCGGGATAATCCACTTCGAAGCCCATGAGGATGTCCTGGCTACCCTACGGGCCCATGCAACTTAGAATTGCGTTGTATCATTGTGATAGTTCGTATTAAACCTTTCTATCATAGAAATGATATCGTTGAGCATAATTTCAGGTTCGCATCATCATGGAATTATATATTACTCTTATTTCCCGGCCATGTTTTATTATAATTATTTCCCAATAAGAGAGTATTGTAGCATCACTGCTATCAGCAGGAGCACTATCCCAAGCATCTTGCTGAAATATTTTTCAAAAAATGAACGGAGCCTGTCATGCCGAAGATACATCAGACGGGAACCCAGCTGCCCTCCCACCAGTGCTGTAAATCCCATGGCAGCAAGAAGTGAAAGATCGATCTGTAAACTACCAATATGGGAGAGAAAACCGGAAAGAGAAGAGAAGAGAACAACTAATGCAGATGTTGCAGGTGCACTCTTTATTCCAAATCCCAGAAGCAGCAAGATAGGAACCAGAAATGTACCGCCACCAATGCCAAGCATTCCTGCAACTGTTCCGATAAACAAGCCCAAAATGATACCGATGATGAAGCGTGCTTTTCGGCTGGCCTTAACTTCACTTTCCGTATTTCCGACCCTCTTTGAAAATATAACAGTGATACCTGCCAATGCAACTACCAGACTGAATGTGCTTAATATTGTAGTATCAGGAACAGATTGTGAGATAAAGGCCCCAAATGGTGCAGCTATTGCAGAGGATACTATAAATGGTGCAGCTGTATGAAAATCCACCATCCTTTTTTTAATATAAGTAAGAGATGCCGAAAATGTGGTCACCACGTTTAACAACAATGCAATAGCAATCGCTGTCAAAAGGTCCATTCCAAGCCAGTACAGCAAAGGAACATATATGATCGCGCCACCCATTCCAAGGAACGAAAAAAGAATGGAAAGGCATAAAACAATTATGATATAAAAAAATGGTTCCATAAATACATATCCAGCGAAAGAGGTCAATCCTGTTTAATAAAAATATTCCTGAACTTCTCGACATGCTCCCTGTTTCCCACCACAGCGATCGTATCGCCCACATTCAGCACGAAGGAAGAAGGAAGAGAGACAGTCACTAAGCCTTTTCTTTCCACACCTATGATCTTGCAGTCAAATTTATTGACGAGATCAAGTTCCCCTATACTATTGTCAACCATACTGGAACCTTCCTTAAGCTGGAACTTTTCGATCTCTATACCTTCATAGAGTACGATCTCCTCATAAAGCTGATAACATTCCGAACGGGTGCATTTGGATGTGATCTTGGCAAGCAGCTGACCTGATACGATGGAAAGTGAAGCTACGTAATCTGCTCCGGCCTTGTATAGCTTATCAATGGAGTTCACAGAATTTGCACGGGAGAAAATGATGCAATCAGGCTTTAGGCCACGTGCCATAAGAGTTGCAAAGATAACTTCGGTATCAGTATTCAGCGTAATGATCACAGTAGATGCTTTCTCAATACCTGCCTGCTTGAGGACAGCTTCATCGGTCCCATCACCAATGATATGCTCAAACTCGACATTTGAAAATGCAACCTCATTTTTATCAACTACGATGAAATGAACATCGTTCTCAACAAATACTTCAACTATATTTTTGCCAACATCACCATAGCCAAGTACGATCAAATGTTCATTTGTCATCATAATATTGTTCCCTTTAATCGGTCAATTTACCTAATTTCTGAAGCTGTCCCTTGCTACCTACTGCAAGAATGACAGTATTATCTTTTATAACATCCCCGGGATGAATATTAAAAGTAAGTTGTCCTCCTTTTCGTAAGCCTATGACAGTAGCTCCGGTCTTTTCATGAATTGTAGCCTGTGCCAGAGTTTTTCCAATCAATTCACTTTTTGAGTATACAGGAAACTCGACGATGCTGCACCCATCAAAGAACTCGGTAGTACCAAAGAGCACGCCAAGGAAAGGATCAACAGCCTTCTTTGCAAAGAACCTGCCCAGTACCAGTTTAGGCGATATGACACGATCAGCACCAGCATATTTCAGGTATTTTATCTTGGAAGCATCTTCTGCAACAGCAATTATCCTGACATCACTGACTTTTCGTGCGGTAAGAACAATGTTCGCATTTTCATTATCGGACTGGTTAGCAATGAGAAAGCGAGCAGAGTTTATATTAGCATTTTCAAGTGTGTTCTCATCACTAGGGTCCCCATATATGCAGGAAATGTTATTCCTGGATAACATTCGCAGAGCATCCTCATCTTCTGATACAATTACAAAACTTGTATTTTGCTCCTTGAACTCTTCCACCAGGGTCTCCACAAGTGCATTATACCCACAGACAATGATGTGATCCGAATACTTTTTAGGAACCTTGACAGCAAGAGGAAGTTTCATAGTTTTCTCGAACCATGGAGTGATGACCAGTGTGATCAATATTCCAAAGAACAGAGGAATACCTGAGACCATGACTACAATTGAAAAGATCTTACCGATCATCGACTGGAAGACAATATCACCATAACCAACTGTAGTTACAGAAGCCATAACCCAGTAGATAGCATTTGCCAGATTGGCGTATTTATGCTGTCCCTCATATTCCATCAGATGTATGAAAAGCACCATATAAAGCAGAACGACAACGATCGACATTGCAATGTAAGCTGCAATCGACGAACTCAAGAATTTTGGATATCTCATCTCGCTACCTCTTAAATTCTCACGTTATGTTTTATTCATAGTGCTTTTATTGATCCCATACCAATTCATATTGTATTCGTGGATTCTTTCAAACTCCTGTAGCTATCAGAATCCATGTACAATATATGGCCCGAATATCATGAACAGGAATGATATAAGGATCACAAATGTAAAAGTTGCTGCTATAGCTGCCGATATATCTGTTGCCCTTCTCTCGTCCGATACAAGCCTGCCAACAAAGGACCTGAGATAATCCTTGAACACATGACCACCATCCAGTGGTACTGACGGAAGACAGTTGAAAAGGCCAACATAGAAGTTAAGCCAGCCGACCCATAGCAAAGTATTAGCGATCCAGAACACACCGATACCCAGAGGTTCACCCCATCCTACCGGATGATAGAACTGGGCAAGTGTGCCACTAAATCCAGGGAAACCTTCACCTGTAAATCCAACGATAGGAAGGCCCAGAAGTATGATCCAGCCAACAAAACCGGTCATTAATGAAGGTATTGAGCGCAGGGCTTCGAGATAGGCCTTTGCCGGGAACTCACCTACAGTGATCCAAAGAGGAGCTATTTTGAGTCCATTCGAACCATAATAAACACCAAGGAAACCTTTTTCAGAAACTGTACGCGTATCTGAAGCCAGTTCTACTTCAAAGAAAGCAGAGGATACATTCTCTTCAGGACTATCTGCCATCACCGTTTCCACGAGGATCACCTGACCACCTTTTGTCGAATTCATGAAGAGCAAAAAGTCATCCGATGAGTTTATTGGAATACCATCAATGTTGATGAGCAACATGCCTTTTTCAATTCCTGCAGCTTCAGCAGGCGAATCCGGTACTATATCATTTACATAGATACCTTTGATATCTTCAGTATCGTCATCTCCAACCTGAACATCATAGACCGAGACCACCCGGTCTTTGGCAGCATGCACTTCCACCACAGTTCCGGATTCAACGCTACTCATGTAAAGCAAAATATCATTCGCATTTTCAACAGGCGTGTCATCGATCTGTGTGATCACCATATTATTCTGAAGTCCTGCAATATCTGCCGGAGAATCAGGTGTGACATTAACTATCATGGCATCACCAAGAGGTGATATCGCCCCAAGCACAGGACCGAACAATAGTATAAATGCAATTGCTGCAACTACGAAATTAGACATGACACCAGCTGCCAGTATCCGTGCCCTTTGTTCCCTTGTAGCCACTTTGCTATTATCGGGCTTTTTATCCATACCCAGGATCTTCCTTTCTATAGGGCCATTAGTAGAACTTGCTACCAGATTATCATCAGCTTCCTTTTTCACCCCGAAAAGCTCTTCTTCATCCGGTTCGGCAAAGCCTCCGATAGGAACTACAGCAAGCAGGATACCCATAGACTTGACCCTGATACCTTCGACCTTACAGAGGATCGCATGTGAGAACTCATGTACTACAAGAGTTACCAGCAGAGCAATAATACCCCAGGAAAGAGGTATGAACTCATTTACACCCGGAATTAGGAAAATATTCCTTGCCTCATTGAACTTACCAGGTTCAGGGAGAGTATTGTCCCCAATGGATGACAACATGGCAACATCTGATACAACTATAATAAAGAACATGGCGAACATGCCAATGAACATCAGGACTATGCCGACATTGGCGAATAATCTCCACATGCTTTTGGGTCTTGCAAGGAAGTCCAACAGTTTCTGACCCCTGAGAGTCCTTATCATAAGAATAGGACCATAGGCAGAGATGTTATATCGTTCAAGTATGCCCTTTTTGTCAAGGATCGAAACTATGACCCAGTACAAAAGGAACAGGGCGATCAAAATTCTGGTTTCTATCAAATGAATTCTCCGGGGTTATATGTCTGGAATAAGAACATGTATTTCAACTAATCTGGTACTTGTTTGTATAAAAGATATGCCATTAACGCCTGAATATTATTCGATCTTGTTAAAGCATATCAGATGAAAATGCACCGAACTGCTGGGCAAAGTTCAATTGATCCACCTCTTCCCAGTCCTCAGCGATCAGTCCATCCTCTATACGTGTGATCGTGATCCCGGTAAAGGTCACCGGCTTGTGCGTGGGAGGAACACCCTGGAAATCAGCCAGATGTGTACCACTGGCAGTCCACCGGGTCACAACTTTATCACCTTCAGCAATAACATCATTAATAACAAAATGAAGGTCTGGAAGTGCCTTGTGAATGGATGCCATAAAATCCATAAGGGATTCAAGGTCCAGAGTCTCACCGCCAAAATGCATATGATAATCAGGGCTGCACTTATCCGTCAATTGTTTTGGATGCCAACCACGATCTGAAATGCCAAGAACCATTTCTTTGTTCTTTTCTTCGATCCTGTGAGAATCAAAGGATGCATTATTTTCAGGTATATCTGTCGTCATCATTAGATTACAATTACTTACTCTTAAATAAATATATTTCAAAGAAAAGCATATTTATCGCAAATATGGCCTTTCCGTTCAAAATAAAAAAGCACATATGAATTAACGATAGATAAGTTTATAACAAATACTGCTATTTCTGGTAACGTATTTCTCAAATGCGGGAGTAACCAAGTGGCCAACGGTGGCAGACTCAAGATCTGCTCGTGTAGACGTTCGGGGGTTCGAATCCCTTCTCCCGCACCATTTAAGGTGATCTTTTTTGATTGGCAATATAACTTATGATGCTGTAGTTAAAGCCACTATTAACATAATAAAGGAAGCTGAGACGCTTCTTCCTGATGATGTGATAAAGGCTCTTGAAACAGCAAAAGAAAATGAATCCAGCGACGTTGCAAGATCGCAGATAGAAGCGATCCTTAAGAACATTGAGATTGCAGGGAACAATAGCATCCCCCTCTGCCAGGATACAGGCATACTTATATTTTATGTCGATATCGGCAGGGACCTGAATATTGATTTTGACATTAAGGGAGCAATACTTGAAGCTACAAGGATAGCAACCCAGCAGGTACCATTGCGCCCAAATGCTGTTGATCCGCTTAGCCGAAGCAACAGCAGTGACAATACCGGTGAAGGACTTCCCGATATCAAATATGACTTTGTTGAAGGAAAACAGCTGAAAATAACAGTAGCCCCAAAAGGTGCAGGTTCCGAGAACATGAGCGTTCTGAAAATGATGAATCCCACCGAGCTTAAGAGCATTGATGACTTCATTGTTGAAACGGTGCTCAATGCAGGAGGCCGACCATGTCCACCTGTTATTGTAGGTGTGGGAATAGGAGGATCTTTCGACAAAGCTGCAAGGCTTGCGAAATCCTCACTTTTAAGAACTGTAAATGACATGAATGATGAAGAGAAGACCCTCCTTGCCAGAATAAATTCATTGGGAATCGGTCCAATGGGTCTTGGCGGCGATACCACTGCTCTTGCAGTACATCTTAACACATCTCACTGCCATACAGCATCCCTGCCTGTGGCTATTAACATCCAGTGCTGGGCAAACCGGCACGCTTCGGTTACACTTGGAGGTGAGAAATAATGGAGTACCATCTAAATACACCTCTTAAGAAAGAAGACATCGAACAACTCGATGCCGGCGATATTGTCTATCTTACAGGGACTGTACTTACAGCTCGTGATGAAGCACATGCCCGCATACTTGAAATGCATGAGGAAGGCCTTGAGTTACCTTTTGAACTGGAAGGTGCAGCTATTTACCACTGCGGACCCCTGATGCAGCAGATAGAAGGAAAATGGGGAGTAGTTGCAGCCGGACCTACTACAAGCGACAGGATGTCAAAGATGACACCGAACCTTCTGGAGCATTTCAACGTTCGCGCCCTTATCGGAAAAGGTGGTATGAACAACGTGGCTGAAAGCCTGAAAGGGAAATGTATCTACCTCGCATATACCGGCGGATGTGCAGCACTTGCAGCAGGTTCTATTAAGAATGTACCCCAGGTTCACTGGCCGGACCTTGGAATGCCTGAAGCCGTATGGGAACTTGAAGTCGTTGAGTTCGGCCCCCTCATTGTCGGTATTGACACAAAAGGAAATGACCTTTTCACATCTATAAAAGAAAAAGCGAGAGAGTCCTTTTCAAAGAAGTGAACTCTCTTTATTTATTATTTGATTACATTCTTACTTTTTTGTTCATTTGTTTAGCTACAAGCACCTTTTCATCACAGTATCAGGAAGCATATCCAACCAATGAAGGTCAGTATGAATGAGTGCTTCAGACCTCCGGAAAGCCGGTTCTCTCCCAATTGTCCTGCAACCAGACCACTCATGAACCCCTGTAGAAGACATGCATGGAAAAGGGTACGTATGAAAGCATCAGGATCAAAACCTCCAATAAAGGAACCTCCTGCAGAAGCACCTGCCACTGCCTGACTTGCTTCATACATAGTAGGAACAAAGCGAGTTGTCAGCATCAATATCACAAAGATGAACACGAAGAAAGCTATGTAGCTGATCACTACGTAAACAGCCATGTTACCACGACGTTCCCTCTCAAGTGTTTTTATCTCGCTTGCATCCCTTGCAGCAGCTTCAAGTACAAATGACACACGACCACCTGCACGACTTGCCTGAGTGATCAGGGCTACTGCACGTGATATAAGAGGTGTGTTCATTCTTTTTGCGAAGTATTCGATGGTTTCTTCAAAGGAAATACCCCAAGAGACAGATGCATCCATTTTCTTGATCTCATCCGTCATTTCACCATATTCACCCTTTGCAACAGTACCTAATGCTGCAGGGAGAGTAAGACCTGCCCTGCTCATTTCTGCAATATCACGCAGGAAATTTGGCATGTACTCTTCGACCTTGTTAACAAATTTATGTTTTCTGTAATAGGTTATTGCTGGCGGGATAATAAATATCCATACCGAAAATAAGATAACGTGATCGATGGTTGGTGTTCCCCAGGTGAACGAGAATCCAATTATCATGAACAAAAGAGCAGCAGGCCCACTGAAGAACATAGCATAATAAGGATACCTATAAAATGCGTCTTTCGGATTCTTAAGGAATTCCTTTAAACGAATGTTCTTTCCTGACTCCCCAAGCTTCAGATCAATGACATATTGTTCGATCTTACCGAGTTCCCTCTCATCCATTTCCGGGATCTCAACCTCATTAATTACAATGGTTTCCCCGTTCGGACCCAACTCAATAGCTTCAGCAAGCTCACCAGATTCAGCAGACTCATCGGTTTCAGTAAACTCATCGGCTTCAGCAAACTCACCGGTTTCAGTAAACTCATCGGCTTCAGCAAACTCATCGGCTTCAGCAAACTCATCGGCTTCAGCAAACTCATCGGCTTCAGCAAACTCACCGGTTTCAGTAAACTCATCGGTTTCAGTAAACTCATCGGCTTCAGCAAACTCATCGGCTTCAGCAAGCTTATCGGCTTCAGCAAACTCACCGGTTTCAGTAAACTCATCGGCTTCAGCAAGCTTATCGGCTTCAGCAAACTCACCGGTTTCGGTAATATCATCAGATTCAGTAATCTCACTGGTCTCGATAATATCATCAGATCCAGTATTCTCTACATCCTTCATTATCTCAGTCCTCCGGCGTTATTGCACTGACAAGAACTATGAACATAAGAGTTCCAACTGGGATTATACCATATACCATCAGATAAAGGAACATAAAGTCAGCTCCACCCATCAATGCTACGATCGATATTACGACTATCAGGAAAAGAGGACCTGCGACAAATGCAGTAACATATGTTTCACCCATAAGACCAAGCGTCTCAAGGAATTCCTTTTGTCTTTGCCTGTTGTCTATGAGATATTGATCGGCCTTGATCTTAAAGTAAGGCTCCAGATCACCACCTGATGTTACAACGGTAATAGAACCCTGCAGGAATTCCTGCATCATTGGAGAAGGGGTAGAAGCTGCAAGGTTCTTCATTGCACTCACAAGGTTATACCCCAATACTTCAAGGTCACGCACAAGATATCTTGCTTCCACAGCAACTTCACCATAAATTTCATTGGATGCAAGGGAACGGAACAGATCTACCGGAAGAACTCCTGCTCCAGACATAGCGGACATATAATTAATACCATAGGGAAGCATCTGTTCTATCTTTCGTTTTCTGTCAGATGCCACAATGGCCGGATAGAACATGGCGAAATAATAGATACTGCTGAAGCAGAGTCCTGCAAATGCAATACCTCCAAATACGCGGATCGCAAGGGTCTTATAGGCAACATATTTTGCAGTCCAGGCAGGGAAACCAAGTGCCATTCCGGAAATATCAGGAATTGGAATGATATAAAGGAGGGCATTGAATAGGATAAACAACAGCAATGTACTTAGAATTGCCATTAGGAGGACACCTGAAAGGTATCTGTCATAACCTATGTTGATCCTGCTTCTCAAAAGGTTTTTTCTAAGTGAGAAATACTTTGAACGTTTGTTCACATAGTGTTTCCCAAATATTGCAAATGCAATACTAAAGTATGAATTATCCATTCAAATCCTGCCTTATTACTTTCAATAGTGTTTCTGGTTCACGTTTATACGCAACCACGATCTTAGAGAAGTCCCTGAAATGAGTTATCTTCTTCAAGCGTGCCCACTCCATGACATCCTGACGCTGCTGTAACTCATCCCTCACCTTGGCCTCGGTCCAGCCTCTTGCATCCATAACACTCTCAAGAACATAGGAACGACCTGAGTACTGGAAAAGATCCTTTGCAGCATTCCATGAGAACACTTCATTTGTAAGCAACTCACCAGTCCTTGGATCAACACCAACGATCTCTGTAAGAGTCTTACACCGCCTGACCCTTTCACCATCAACTTTTACCTGAACCTGTAAAGACACAATATCAAGTGCCTGTATCATGATCCTCGGAATATTGATAGGAGGGTTCTCAAGCCTGTGTACGATCGACTGCACAGAGTCAGCGTGCATTGTCGAGAACGTTGTGTGTCCTGTTGACATTGCCTGGAACAGAACATATGCTTCAGCACCTCTTACTTCACCCACCAGGATATATTCCGGACGCTGCCTCAGTGATGCTCTCAGCAGTTCGTACATTTCAATGGAACCTTTTGATTCACCACCAAAGGCTTCACGTGTAACACCAGGGATCCAGTTGGGGTGAGCAAGGTTCAATTCCCTTGTATCCTCAATAGAAACGATCTTCATTTCCGGCTGGATAAATATTGAAATAGCATTCATTGCAGAGGTCTTTCCTGAAGCAGTACCTCCGGAGAAGATAACACTCTTGCTTGAATCCACAGCAAGCCACATGTATGCCAGCATTGCTGTAGAGAACGTATGATAACCAATAAGATCGGAAGGTGTTATTGGATCCTCATTGAATCGACGTATAGTAAAAGTACTACCTCGGGTAGTGATCTCCCTTCCAAGTGTTAATTGTATACGTGATCCATCAGGCAATGTTGCATCGAGCAACGGATTTGCGATGGAAATATGTTTTCCACATATTTGTGCAAGCCTGATAGCGAGTGGATCCAGATGATCATCCGAATCAAACAGCACATTTGAAGGAATGGACTCATGCTTCTTATGGTATATGTAGATCGGCGTATTAGGACCATCACAGGATATATCTTCTATTAGCAGATCACGCATCATGGCATCGATCTCACCATATCCGAGATAGTCACGGATGATGTAATACATGATCTTCTCCCGTGTAAGGGTAGTGAGCCGGATCCTATAATCAACAAGGAAGGTATTAACGTTAGTACGAAGGTATTCTTCTGCAACTTCCCTTGACATGCTTTTCAAGTGTGCATGAAGAACCTCAGCAATACGCTCCTTTATCATCCTGAACAATTTTTCTTCTTCATCAGAAAATTTTGGCTCAAGGACCTGATATTGATACTCATGAAGATCAGAATTATAAGAGATCCTAACATAAGAATAAGGTGGATTTATTTCAAAGAACTCGATCTCTTCAAACCCGGACTCTTCATCCAGAGCAATATCTACAAGAGGACCATGAATGGCCACATCATATTCCTCTACCTCGTATTCTTTTGTCTTAAAAGCATTGATCACTCGATGATAGAAGGGTTCTTTCTTGAAAATGAACATTGGAGTCTCTTCAAACTCCTCAACTTCTTCTTCCTCTTCTGCAATCTCTTTTATCGTCTTTTCCCATAAGGATTCAATTTCCTCTGGTAGTTTGTTTTGATCCTCACTTTCATATTCTTCATCATTGGAGATGCTTTCCATGTCCTCGATATTATCACCGAGTTCTTCTGTGTAAAGCTCCCCTGAAAGAGAATCATCTTCAACTATATCTACTATATCAACGATGCCATCTTCCACAGACTCTATCTCGTCTTCCTTCTCGGCACTTTGAGGATTCAAATTTTCAACCATTATACCACGCCTTTGGTAATCGTCATTCCTGATCATAACAACAATAAGAACTATTAAGGCCCCCATGCCAGTCCTTGATTGCTGCTAAAAAGAGTACGCATCTACGGCTTATATAGTTACCGCAAATTGTCCTCACAACTCATCATTATCATTATAATGTTGTGTGCTATAAATCATTATTGGTTAATTCAAAAGAATGAAAGATCGAACAGACCCATAATGAGTGAGCCAATGTAAATCTATTTATCCACAAAAACAAAAGTAGTACAGAGTTAATAAGGTGAAAAATATGCAACTAAAAGTACAACCTATTGATATCAAAGTTGGCAAATACAAAGTAATCCTGAACACCATCGATGCAAAGGAGCTGGGTGTCAATGAAGGGGATCGCGTTCGAATAAAAGATCATGAGACGCTTACAGCCATTGTGGATTTTACCGAGGACATGATATCACCGGGAATGATCGGTCTTTACCATGAGGTCAAGGAAGCAATGCAAAAGGAATGGACCGAAAGCATAGAAGTATTCCCTGCAGAAAAACCAAGGTCAACATACATCATCAAAAAGGTCATGGATGCTAAAAAGCTCAGCAAAGATGAGATCGAGACACTTGTTAAGGACATCGTGGAAGAAAACCTTAGTGAGATCGAACTTGCAGCATTCCTTACTTCAACATACATTAACGACATGACAGATGATGAAACGGAATGGCTAACAAGAGCAATGATCGAAACCGGAGATCAGCTTGAGTTCGACACCCATCCCATCATGGATAAACATTCCATCGGCGGAGTGCCGGGAAACAAGATATCCCTTCTCATAGTGCCTATTGTTGCAGCCAATGGACTTGTTATACCAAAAACCAGTTCAAGGGCAATAACCGGAGCAGGCGGGACTGCTGATCTTATGGAGATCCTTGCACCGGTCGAATTCGACGCTGATGAGATTAAGAGGATGACCGAAAAAGTTGGTGGTGTTCTTGTGTGGGGTGGTGCCACAAATATCGCACCTGCTGATGACAAGTTGATCAAGGTCGAGTATCCACTTTCCATTGATCCACATTGCCAGATGCTGGCATCCATTATGGCAAAAAAAGGTGCAATTGGTGCAGACCACGTTGTAATGGACATACCAACCGGACCAGGTACAAAGATACCAACTGTCCAGGAAGGAAGAAAGCTTGCAAGGGACCTGATCAATTTGGGAGACAGGCTTGGAATGGACGTAGACTGTGCTTTGACCTACGGCGCATCACCTGTCGGACGTACAGTTGGGCCTGCACTTGAGGTCATTGAAGCATTAAAGGTCCTTGAGAATTTCGACGGTCCTAACAGCCTGATAGAAAAGAGTGCAGCACTGGCAGGAATGCTTCTTGAAATGGGTGGAGTGGCAACTAAGAATCAGGGATATGATCTCGCTATCGAAACCCTGAAGAATGGAAAAGCCCTTGAAAAGTTCAAGCAGATCATCGAGATACAGGGTGGAAATCCGAACGTAACCCATAAGGATATCGCAGTGGGTGAATTCACTGCAGATATTCTTGCCCCTACTAATGGATATATTCTTGAACTTGATAACAAAAGGCTGGTTCAGATCGCGAGGATCGCCGGTGCTCCAAATGACAAAGGAGCAGGTTTGTTGCTTCACAAAAAACTTGGTGAGCCGATCAAGGAAGGAGAAAAATTGTTCACCATCTATGCTGAAAAAGAATCAAAACTCAACACTGCTCTCAAAAATGCGAAGGCAAAACCACCATTCATCGCAGAGGGAATGCTTCTGGAACGTATCCAGAGCTTTAAGGAGATCTGACAAAAATGCCAAGAGTAGTCATACTCCGCCTAGGCCATCGTCCTGAGAGGGATAAAAGAATAACCACACATGTCGGACTGACAGCCAGAGCACTTGGTGCAGAAGGAATGCTCCTAGCCTCCAATGACAAAGGCATTAAGAATGCCATCGAAGATGTTGCAGACCGATGGGGAGGCAGCTTTTATGTCGAGAACGATGTCAACTGGAAAAGCGAGATAGAAAAATGGAAAGAAGAAGGCGGCAAGGTCTGCCATCTTTCCATGTACGGGATAAACCTGCCTGATGCAACTGAGGATATCAAAGGCTGTGAGAAGCTCATGATCGTTGTAGGTGCCGAAAAAGTACCTACTGAAATATATGACATGGCAGACTGGAATGTTGCGGTAGGCAACCAGCCACACTCAGAAGTAGCTGCAGTTGCCCTTACCATGGACAGGATCGCACAGAATGAACCTTTAAGGCAGGAGTTCACAGATGCAGAATTAACTATCATACCCACGGAATACGGAAAAAGGGTAATTGATAATAAAAGTAAAGAATAAGACTTGAAAAAGTTAAAAAACAACAGGAACAAATTCTTAGATATAAGAGATCAAGCATATTGGGAACAGATATCACGTTCCATTTAATCCTGATATCGTTCCTGTTTTGTTGTTCCATTTATCCTGATATCGTTCCTGTTTTGTTATTCCATTTCTTTTTCCGATATCAATAATTCTTATTTTTATTCTTCTTCTTCATCATCATCTTCTTTTTTACTTTGTTCTTTGTCGGAATCAGAACTGACTGCTACTCCCCGGTTGACAGGAGGTTTGTCAAACTTCCCATAACCTCTGTGCTTTTTACACCCTGGAGTTTTGGACTGTTCCATCATCAGTTCATCCAGTTCATCGTCCGTCAGTTCATCGCCCTCCAGTCCCTCTTCTTCTTTTGCGCTCATTCATAACACTCCGATAAATGGGTCATTGTCAATAAATTCCACATCAATGTTGAGCATGTTCTTCAGGCGCCCACAAAGTGCTTCCATTGCCGGGTTCTCTGTAGCATAATGAGTGGCATCCACAAGCAGGATGTCATCATAATTGCGCAGGATATCATGTTTAAGTTCAGCAGAAACATATGCATCGACATTGTGTTCCCTTGCTATGTCAAGGAAATCATCCTTAAAACCACTGCCACCAAAAACCATTACATTTGAAATGGAATCTTTCCCACCCACATATTGAAGATGAGTATTAAGGCTCTTTGAAACATGGTTCACGAAAACATCAGCAGAGCACTCATCGATCCTGCCGATCCGACCCATGCCTACATCCTTCACATCAACAAGACCAAGACGCCGGGCAAGGACGTCATTAACACCACCCTCGGCCCGGTCATAGTTCGTATGCATGGAATAAAGGGAAATACCATTATCAAGAGCGATCTTTAAAAGACCTGCAAGCTCTTTTGAGATCAGGTTCACAGAATGGAATATTAGCGTGTGATGGGTGATAAGCAAGTCCGCACCGATCTGGGCTGCACGCTTCAAGACATACTCCGTAGGATCAAGTGCAACCGCTATTCTGTTGACATCATTGTCCAGATCAAGAGTAAGGCCGATCCTGCCAATATCGAAATCCTCTGCAAGTTCAGGAGGTGCGATCTCTTCCAGTATTTCTACTATGCGTGATAGTTCCATGCTATAGCAATAATTTTTTGGAAATATCAATTTATCGGAAAAAGGTCCGAGATCAAATCGATAAATATATATCCGTTATGTTCATTCATACATAACGCTGACATAACGCTCATCCCAGTGTATGAGATCAAATAAACAAAAATGCACATTAGACCCGAACATCACACTGATATGATCGGCCCTCCCCGTACCACGCCCCTATCCACTGCATAAACTCATCTACTCCGGCAGTGGAATAAGGATTATCTTGAACAGGGTAACAGGACCATCACATATGTGCAGGCACCGAAACGGTGCTTAAGCGTAGAAGCCAGGTATAGGAAAGGATCGCAGAACATTTGGCGTGCTTGCTGCCAGAATTGCGATCATTTCCATACCGGCTCTACAAGACTCTTTCTAATACATAAAAAAGGAAATTAAAGGAGCTATGCATCCAGCGAAAATACAAAGATGACTTTCTGAAATAATAAAATAACAGCGTTAATTTCAGAAGAAGTTAGCAAGATATTTATAGACCATATCAATACTTGCAATTCAGACGCAGGAATCAATGCAATAAGACATCGACTGTATTAACATATCATAATAGGTGACAGAATGATCGAACCATTTGAACATTATTTACTGGAAGATTGCCCCTATGGGGATGAGACCACTGAGATCCTTCAGATCGAAGGAGAGGGGGCTCTAAAAATAATATCAAGAGATGCAGGCATTGCAGCCTGTGCAGATGACCTTGCCGAGTTCTATGAAAAAAAAGGACTGAAAATAATTTCATTTCTGGACAACGGGGAAAAGTTTGACAAAAATTCTATATTATTAGAGGCAGAAGGCGACCTTAGAACTATCTTCAAATTATGGAGAATATCACAGACATTCCTTTCCATGACCTGTGCCATCGCCACAAAAACAAAAAAGGTTGCAGATGCTGCAAAAGCTGTCAATCCTGATGTAAAGATCGCCACCAGCAGAAAGACACACCCGGGTTTTCGTAAATATGAACTTAAGGCAGTCAGGGCAGGAGATGGGGATCATCACCGAAATTCCCTGAGCGATTCGATCCTTATTACACAAAATCACTTCAATGTAGTAGGTTCTTTCGGGAAGCTTAGTTCCATGAGAAAGATCGAGATCGAACCAAGGACAAAGGAAGAGGTCTTCGAATACGCACCTATTGCAGACATACTGCTTCTTGATCACTACACCCCGGAGGAGCTAAAAGAAGTGGCACCTGAGCTTAAAAAGCTCAACCCGAAACTTGAGATCGCAGTTGGCGGCATTGAGTTCAAGGATATACCAAAATATGCAGCAGCTGTTGATATTGTTGTGACCACCGCGCCATATTACGCAAAACCTTTTGACCTAACAACAAAAATAGACCGGCTCGGATAAGAGGCTGACAGGTGGAACTAAAATGGGAAATAATTCTTTAATGGAAATGTTGCTTGAACAGATCAGGCAGGAACTCGAAGAAAAACTGGATGACATCTATGTGGAAGATATCAGGGTTGGTGTCGTCTATAGCGGAGTAAGGATCACGGGCGGTTATGGAGGAATTGCAGCCACACAACCCCAATCATCCCAATCGGATTCAGCTCATTGTTCAACACTACCAAAGGCGGGCGATATGACCGGCAGGCCTGTATCAGAGATCATGGAAATGGCACTATCAGATAACACGCTCAAGGCTGTTGTCGGAGTGGCAACCGTAAATGCCCTTGCAACCATGATATGCGATAAAAATCCTGAGAAGTATAAATTCTCTGATGCTGATGTTCTTGACCTGATAAAGCCTGGTGACAAAGTTGGAATGGTAGGCCATTTCAGTCCTATGATACCAAGGATACTGAAGATCACTGAACAGCTTACAGTGATCGAAAAGAAGGAAATCTTTGATGACCGCATAACTGTGGTTCAGGAGAGTGACGCTTCAGAAGTACTTTCCGGATCAGATGTTGTCATAATAACTGCCAGCACACTGGTGAACGGGACAACGGATGAATTGATATCCATGAAAGGAAATGCACGCGAAGCCATACTTCTCGGACCTTCTGCGGTGATGTTACCGCAGCCATTCTATGACAAAGGGTTTACGGCGGTGATGGGAACACGAATAAACGATGCTGACACTATGTTAAAGATAGTCAGTGAAGCAGGCGGAACTAAGCATTTGCTTAAAAAATGCGGTGAGAAGGTCTCATTCGTTAAATAAAATAATCAGATTAGAAGATAAAACCTTCACCGGTAAAAGGAATTACAGAATGGATACTTTCAAGTTCTACACAAGGGAAGACACACCCTCAGAGACGATCAGACCGATCATCGACTCACTGGAGAATATCAGAGATAGCCATCAATGCAACTTTGAGATACTGGCTATAGAAGATCTCAGGGATGATGAAAAGGAAGAACTTATCGAATCCATCCGTGTTATCAGCAGGAAGAATGCCATCGGCGTTGTCAGCAAAGGCAGGGGATCACTTCCCATCTCACGCAAGAAGAACCTGAGCAACGTAG
Organism: Methanococcoides sp. AM1; assembly: GCF_900774055.1. Taxonomy (NCBI): domain Archaea; kingdom Methanobacteriati; phylum Methanobacteriota; class Methanomicrobia; order Methanosarcinales; family Methanosarcinaceae; genus Methanococcoides; species Methanococcoides sp. AM1. Next base: position 193,068 of record NZ_CAAGSW010000004.1, read on the forward strand.
GCATTCTCATCCATTCCCGGGATGGAAAGGATATTTCCGTCCACCCCAATGTGAAGAACAACAAATTAACGACCGCAATCCAATACCTGAACCTTATCCAAAATTCTTCCAGTGTGGAGGAAGCACTGGAATCGAACCATATTACCGAAGATGACATCTCAAGGATGATCACCAGCCTGCCGGAGCTTATCGAACCCGGACTGACATTCCACGAGATAGAAGTAGAGGTCGATGGCGGCAGGATAGACGCGGTCTTTATCGATGAGCAGGAAAAGCACTTTTTGATAGAGATCGAGATCAACGCAAGAGACAATGCCATCGGTCAGGTGCAGAGGTTCAAGCTGCCTTATGCTGAAAAGTACGAAGTTGATCCCGAGGATATACGTCTGGGTATCGTCTGTGCGAGTATTGACAACAGCAGGATGACAGCATGCCGTGGTGCGGGGATCGAGGTTTACTGCCTTTGTCTGAAGAAGATGGAATGACGAAAATAAATTGTAAAATCGTCATCTGACAAGACATGACAGGATAAATATCAGCCATACCATCGTATGGATTATAATGAAACAGTTATCTTGTTCGTGTTTCCATAAGGCTTTCTTTCTACCAGGGATTTATCTTCAAGCTTTTTGAGTATACGGCTTACCTTTACTTTGGAAAATCCGGATTCCAGAACCAATTCACTCTGGAGGATCTCTTCTTTTTCAGCTATGATCCTGTAAAGCTTTCGTGAATCCCCATCAAGAACTCTTGCAACAAGGTCCTTTTTGTGTTCAGTGGCATCTGGATTCACAACATTACTGACCGGATTGACCGATGATGATATGTCGTTGGATGAATTGTCGAATTCTGGAAGGGAATCAGTATCATTGAATGATGTGGAGCTAATAATGGGATCAGAAAGATACTGCCCGATTTCAGGCAAATTCTGTTTATCCGAAGTGAATATGTCCGAAGTGAACATCGTAGCACAATAGGTTGCAGCCGATGCCATCATAAGCATCAGAAAGACCGAATTTACCGGGAACATAAGAGGAACCTCAACTCCTACAGTGCTACCATCCTTAAGAGAAACAGAAAGACTGGACATTCCCTGTGAAAAAAGAAGCAGTGATAAAGAAAACAGAGATACTGCAAGGATTATCGCAAAAAATGTATCTTTCTTTTCCATGCCAGATCCCCTCAATATTAATTCAGATAATTCCTATACCGACAGCAGTGCCAATCTCTACATTGACAATGTTACCTGAAGTACTGTTCATGTTCTCAAGGACCGAGCTGTAGTGCTCGATAGTTTCTTCATCGCCTTCGATCAGCTTTTCAAGTTCATCGTAGGAAAGTATCACAAAACTTCCCCCGTCGATCACATCAACTTTGCTCAATAGACCCCTGTTATAGAAATAAGTATAATCTTCCGAATACAACAGGGTATCATCTTTAAAGACATTCAGTGTTATAGTCTCTTCAGCCCCATCATCGCCCTGATCCCACTCGAAACTTGATCCGGTCGAAAAATAAACATTGTTGAAGTCATTTATTGGCATTCTTCCGGAGATCATGATCGGATCAGCGGATATATCAACAGCATCTTTATAAGTTGAATTTAGCTCAACTAGTATGGAACTGATGTTCTCATTCAGGAAGCTTTCCGGAATAAACAACTTTTCAGTGATAGTATCGTCAGAAAGGTAATATTTGGTCAGGTCCTGAGAGTATTTGATATTACCATCACTTACAATATATTCAATTCCCACAGGTGCTGCTACAGCCTGAACTTCATTAAACCTGACTCTATCGGTAAAATAGAATTCATCAAATTCATTTACAGCTGAACCCATAAGGATAAAACCATCATCAATAATCATAACATTGTCCGGATTTGACCTTTCCAGATCCTGAATAATGAGCCCTACATCATCGTTCACAAGTGAACCGGGAATTCGTAATTCCTCTTTAACAGGCTTATCGGAATTATCGTCATCCAGAAGAAACTGGCTGGTCGCAGCTCCTGCGATCGCAGCTAATAGGCACATAGTAATTAATAGAACAGCCGTTTTACCAGTATTGCGATCCATCATAAGCATAAACCCCTTTTATTTAATAATATATAAGATAATGTATTTTAGCTACAGGAACATTGCTTCAAGGAGATACATCCAGAGCAAGTGAACGAGAAACATTTGAAACGCCTAATATTTACATTTTTGATCCGGAGTTAAATTAAACCATTATAGACATCACAGAGTCCGAGGACTAATAACGGGAAGAAGACATGCCATTATTAGCCCTTGATCCCTATCAAGCAATCAAGCAATCAATCGATCATATCACCTGATGTCCTGTCTCATAAAGACATAATAAGTCGCTATGAGAGAAACTATTGCCCAGAGGAACATGCTGACCAGATTTGTCATTTTACCCATGAGGATCTCAAAGACCGAAAGGTCTTGTGTCGGATCATTGCCCACAAGTGAAAATTTATCCCCCGAACTTCCCAGAATAGCATTTGCCACCTGCTCATAATTCAGACTGGGCGAGATCAAAGCTTCGATCATATTCTGGACCTTCCACTTCTTTTCATAACTATCAAAGCCATCCATCCCTAATCCCTGGGACGCATCTTCAAAGTCTGACATGTCAAATTTTGAACCAGTATCTCCGGATACGATGAAAGATACGCTATTAGAACCCTGAGCTTCCGGAACCATGGTGTCTGCAACCAAACCCGAAACTGAAGTTATTAGTATCGCACTGACGATCCAGAACATAAACGAGTTCAGCATCGAGCTGGTCTCATTTTTGGAAACAGTCGAGAAGAATATGCTTATTCCTAAGAATGTTACAAGATAAACTATGGAAACAGCCATGAACAACATCAGTTTAATGATATCGTCACCTGTCGGGACCAGACCCATGATCAATGCAACAGATACCGATATAAGGGTGGTTATCACCAGTGTCATGACAAGTACTGCGATCTTTCCAAGGAACTTGCCATTGATAACATCGTCCCTGTAAAGAGGATAGGACAACAGTAATTTCAGGTTTCCTCTTTCTTTTTCACCGGAAATAGCATTATATCCAAGCATTATTGCCAGTATCGCACCCATCACTGCAATGTTCGACACGATATTTCCAAAAAGTACAGACATCAGTTCCGGTTCGGGAAATGATAAGAATATATCACTGCTTTTCACATTTCCAAAATTCGCCATATTTTCCTGATAGCTCTGAAGATCCTCATTATATTGATTTACACCGGAAATTGAAGATGTTAATATCAGTACTAAAAAGATTCCAAATACGATAGCAAAAGACCTGCTCTTCACACTATCAAAGAACTCTTTTTTTGCTATGGTCTTTATTTTATTGAAGTTCATTTAATCCACCTGATAATATTTTCCAAAGATATCGAAAAGATCCTCAGTTTCATACCTGAGGTTCAAAATAATGACACCTATGCTACTCAGTTCCGAGCTGATCCGTTCCCTGACATCCTCTTCAGAAGTTATCCTGAAGATATTGCCTTCACGAACAAATTTGATAGAATCGATCGAACTGAGGACTTCCATTGTGCTCTCCGGATCTTTTGTCTCCAGCAGGATGATATTGCTATTTTCCTTTCTGCGGAGATTCTCTAGTGTATCAAAAGCAACAAGCTTCCCCTGTTTCATGATAGCAATCTTTGAGCAGATATCCTTGATCTCCGATAGTACATGGGAAGAAATTACGATCGCGATTCCCCTGTCATTAAGCTTCTTTAAAAGCTGGTTCATCTCTACCCTTGCTTCGGGATCAAGACCTGATGTAGGCTCATCAAGGAAGATGACCTTCGGTTCCTTTACAAGAGCCTGTGCGAATCCTACCCTCTGCACCATTCCCCTGGAGAACTCACCGACTTTCTTGTCTGCCCACTTGCTCATCCCTACGATCTCAAGAAGTTCCGGGACCTTTGAACGATCTGCATCCGCCAGATCGCAGAAATATTCCAGGTTCTCTTTTGCGGTCAGGTTCTCGTAGTAAAGTGTGTTATCCGGAAGAAAACTGATGTTCTCCTTTAACATCATCATGTTCTTCCCGATATCCTCACCAAGTACCTTTATACTCCCTGATGTTTGTATTGTAAGCCCTGTGAGCATTACAAAAAGAGTTGTTTTTCCTGCACCGTTGTGGCCCAATAACCCGATAAGATCCCCTTCATTGATGTCAAGGGACACATTATCAACTGCCTTAAAGCCATCATATGTTTTCGTTAAGTTCTGTATTTCAAGTATTTTGTCCATACTCATCTTCTCCCATATTTTTTGGCCGCAAAGACCAGACCTACAACCAGAAGAATTATTATCAATAATCCGATCCATGCTGAGTTCGAGCTGCTCTTGACATTGACACGCAACTTCGTCTCGTCAGCCTCAACATCACCGGATTCCGCGCTGATATCTACAAAATAATCACCATTCTCAGCCTCTGAAGGAATCCTGATATTAAGATCAACATTCACATATTCTTCTGAATTAATCCTGTCAATGTCATTTTCTGAAAACTCAAGGTCCCAGTTGTTTCCCGGAGAATCTGTGTCAAGATCGATATCTTCAAGATCGACATTACCTGAGTTGAGCACCCTTACAGGTACAGTGACCTCTGAACCTGCCTCACCGGAAACATAGAGACTTGAAAGCTGCATCGTCAGTTCCGGGTCACTCGTAGTATTCAGGTCTTCCGTAACGCTAAAAGGTAAGTACAAAATATCTGAAGTCCTTCCTGAACCACTTATGCTTAAATTGTAATCTCCAGCCGGACAATTCTTATCGATGTGAAGTTTGAGTTCCAGGTTTTCCACATCTCCGGAATCCACGTTTATTCTGGATACTTTATAGCCATTAGAAACAAATTCATAAGAATAAAATCCCGGCCCATTTACTCCAAGATCAAATGTTTCATCAATGGAACCGGAGTTATTTATCTCTAAAGGGATGCTAACGGATTCGTCTTTATAGAACTGGACGAATTCAGGAACATCTGTGAATATCTCAACATCTAAAAAAATATCCTCATTCGACCAGACCGTCAGCTTAAGGCCGTCATCATCAATCTCATCTATCCGGAATGCCAGTGATGAGCGTTCAATAAAGATGACCTTTCCTTTGAGATCATAGATATCTTCATGACCACTGAAATCTGCTATCTGATAGAACCTCTCATTACCGGCAGTATCTGTCCTTTTTTCCTGAATGGTCAGATCTTCGACAAAAGGACCGCCATTTTGAGGATAAATGTAATTTAAACTGTAGTTGCCTAATTTGATCTCCTCATTGGCTGAAAGTTCGATCTCTTCTTTGAGCCAGCCTTCATAGTCAATATCATCAAGATCAGATACTTCTACGGAATTAGTTACAGCCAGTGAAGGAACAGCAAGTACAAAAATTGCCATAATAAATGACAACACCATCATCTTTCTGTTCATCAAGCCCAAACCTCCCGGGAAATTGCCAATAAGAACAGGTAAGATCGTTTTTCCAATAACATGTGATTTTGATTCATTTAATCCATCCTTGTCAGTTATGATCAAACCACAATAGGCTGAAACGGTATTTTGAATTAGCCTGAAACACGTTGCATCAATGCGAAAAGAGGTTATTGGAGAGCGACACAGTATTTAAGTGAAGCAATTATATTCGGAAAAAATAGAAAAAACTCAGATATTTGCCCATTATTCCAAGACGCACAACATTTTATTTTTCCACAAGTAACTGATCCGGTAAGTGCATGCTCAAAAACAGAGGCCCACACGTGAAAAGACCTTTACTTATGTAGCAAAACAAACCAGAGAGATGCAGAAAATAGATTGAAAATACAGTTAATAATACTTCACGACAAGTGACAAGTCAACCGAAAGGGCAAAATTCACACCCCATAAAAAACAGCATGCTACGACCAATTGAGATGAAGGGTTTCACAATATTGAAACCTGTTTCATCATTGATAAGTCTCCAAAAAGAAAAATAGACCCATAAATTGGCACTATACCCGATAGTCAAAACAATAGTCTCGAAGATAACGACTAATCACGCAGTCGCAAAGCTGACCCCATAATATTCATCCTCCACCTTGATATCACAGGATCCCTTTTCTTCAAGGAACTCAATTGTTCGCTCCCATTCCCCGGGACTTGCTTTCACATAGCTCTGAGTCTCAATGGTTTCCTTCAGGGCAGGATATTCTTTCAGCTCCTCTTCCGTTACAACGACAAAATCCTCAGGAGTATAGTCCAGCAGCTCAGCATCTATCGTTTTAGAATACATATGGCTGTGAGCACTCCATGCAAAGAAACCGGCAGAGATCAGAAGTAAAGCCACAAACGAAATTACAAATGCATTTACGACAAAAACACTGGATATTTCTCTGCTGGCCACTACACCGATACCAAAAAGTATCAGGAAAATGAGTAGCATCAAATAGATGTTCTGGGGTGGATGGAAGCCTCTGAGAACATAACCACTTAGATAGAAGGCAAAGATACCGAGGCAGAAGAAAATAATGTATTTCTTTTGTATACTAGTTAAACTGTCCATCATTTTACAATGCTCCAAAAGATTCCTTTACGAAAAATATTGATGCCACAAGAAATACAAAGCCGATACCAAAACCTGTCCAGATAAGAAGCGGTCCAAAAAGATATTCCTGGTAAAAGATGTGTGATGTCAACATTTGCCCAATAGAAGCCAGAAATAGATTTGCACCAATGACTGCACATACAAATGCATATATTATGTAGTTCAGCTGTATTTTACCAGGATTATTCATAAGCTCTTCATCCTACTTTTTTTTAATGATTATATTCGATGACATCAAGCGAAATATAATAGTTATATGTCCATTTCATCGAACTAAGATTAGAAAATGTCCGATGAAATGGACATAAAAAACAACTTAATCAGATCAGACCATGGATTCCGCCACTTTCACGATCTCATCTTTATCCTCCATCCCCAGTATGCTCAGTTCAATATCCCCTGTTGTCCATCTTAAAAGATTGGTTTGAACAAAAGCTACAAATTTTCCCTCGGAACCATTGATACCAACTGTTTCCGCATCATCTAAGTCAGATATATCCGAAGAACCGGTTTCATAAACTACTTCTGATATACGGATCCAGTCATCTCCCTTATTGTATACCAATATGACCTTTTCAAAAACATCTTCTTCAAACGTAGCACTATTGTTGAAGATCAGTGCACAATCAAACTCATAGCCTTCCGGAATATATGAAGGTAAAAGTAAGTCAAAACCTGCAGTATCCTCAGCCTCTTCCAATGTGACCTCTTCCGGAGCTGCAATTTCATTCATATCAATAGGATCAATGACCTCTACCTCTGCACCTTCCGGGATTTTAAACTCGAATTCATCATCTGAAATGCCGGTGTTTACCTTCAGGTTCCGAATCTCAAATGAGATCATCGGATTTTCATCCTCATCGTACATTTCATATTTTAGCGGCATCCAGGTTTCTTTATCAATCCAAGCTTTTACGTTACTTCCAAAGAAGGGAGTTTCAGTCTCTTCTTTCGGCATCATCCTTATTACATAAACTGTCCTGCTATCAAATTCATCAATACCCAAAAACGAAATATCGCTCTCATTCAGGATACCGCCGATCATACCGACATAATCCATTTGGGCATCCTCCGAAATGTCAGGCATTTCTATTTGCATGACCGTGTTCTCATTTGGAATATATGTCCAGATGGTCTCTCCGTCTGAAACTGTAAGACTTCCTGCCTCCTCAGCAGGTTGTATTACAACTGACTTCATCTTGCGTGGTTCTTTAAAGAGCATTTCACTTTCCAGAACATAATCCTCTCCGTCTAAAGAAGAGGTAATGTACATTGTATACGAGTAATCCTCAATATTCTCTGATTTCTGCTGCATTTGCTCTGCGATCTCTTCTGCCGTGAGCTGCTCATCCACACATCCCGCTGAGAACAATGCAGAACACATCAATAGCAATAAAAGTAATATTTTAGTCATTTTCAAGTCCCTCATCCTCCAATTTACACCATTACTAATTCGACAAAAATTTTTATTATGTGTGTCAATATACCTGTTTTCTTTTATAAATTATTTATGTCCATTTCATCGAACTGAACGATGTACATGAAATTCATAGAGATTATTTTTAGACTAATGCTTGAAATTTGAGAAATGTTTATACATTAAAAAGTCTTATACGAACTAAATGAACAAATGGATACTAGCAATCCTGATCTTATTTTTAGTACCACTTCTGGCATGCGGGGTCGTATATGTGGAATCCGAATACAATACAGCCGAAAGTGAATACATCATAGTACCAGCCAGCGAGGAGCTTTATGAGCCAGGTTACCATTATGAAGGAGCATCCAGCACCTTAACTTTCTGGGAACTTCCTTTAAAATTGCAGATGATACATATCTTTACCGTGTTCTTGGCAGCTATTGGGCTTGCTAAAATATCCCCCATAATACTGGCACAGTTCAATCTGATATTTGCAAATAAGAACAGAAACTATGTTTTTGATCATATCGTAAGTAATCCGGGATGTAGTGTAGCTGATATATCACATGATCTTGAGCTAAACCGCGGTACTGTAAAGTACCATCTGAAAAGGCTGCACAGCGAACACAAGATCATTGTATCCGATCATGGAAGCTCTCCAAGGTTCTTTCAGAATAATTCGACATACAGCGAGCAAGCCCGGATCATAGCTCCCTTTTTGCAGGATGCAAATCAGAAACGTATCCTCCTGATGATCAGGGATAAGCCAGGCATGACAAACAACGAGATCTCACAGGCTTTGAGCATCACTAGCAGCACGGTCTCATACCACTTGAGAAAGATGACCACAAAAGAACTGCTGTTGGCAGAAAAGGATGGAAGATACAGAAGATATTCTCTGGACCCTCGGATGGAATCGGAGCTGGACACAGTAATTCATGCTGAAATATGAGAAACATTAATCATCAGAAGTTAGAGTAAATTCCAAGCTGATGTAGCGATTGGAACAGTTCGATGAAATGGACATAAAGATAATAATAAATCACAAACATTATTTTTCTTTAATAAAGCAAATAAATATTATATAAAAGTATTAATCCTGCCGTAAAAAAGCAATAATAAATTGAAGAGGTAGTTATACATGGAACAGAGTTATGCTGTAGGATGGGGGACTCTTGCATTAATAAATGCAGGAATTGCCCAAAGTAAGAATAAAAAAGGTCTCAATTGGTTTCTCATTTCCTTATTGCTTGGACCCATAGCTACCTTAATTCTGGTTGCTACTAAATCATGAAGAAGTATTCTCAAAAACCCCGAATAAAATCGGAACTTGACAATATAATATATGCCGATATTTGAGGGCCGTAGTCCATCAGTGCTGGTTTAAATTTTAAGTTGATGTAGAGATTGGAAAAATAATTTGAGAATACCAGGTTGACTAAGGAGAAAATATCGTAAACATGTGGTAGTCTAAGATATGAAACTAAAAGTATGTTTTGTTATAGGTATTCTTTTTTTGGCAATGAACGCAGGCATAGCAGCTGCCGATATCCCTCCACTAAAATATAAGGATCCTGATTATCAGGGGCAACCAGCAATCTATGAGAACAAGGTTGTATGGCACGATTACCGCAATGGGAGTATGGACATATACATGTATGATCTTGCCACAGGAATAGAGAACCCCATATGCACAGCTGCTGGTTATCAGGGTAGTCCCGGAATTGATACAAACTACATCGTCTGGGAAGATCATCGCAATGGGAATTATGACATCTACATGTATGACATTTCCACAGAATCAGAAACTCCAATATGTACAGATTTAGCTGATCAGGAAAAACCTGCAATCGATGGAAATCACATCGTCTGGCAGGATAATCGCAATGGACAATGGGATATTTACATGTATGACCTTGTTACAGGAAAAGAGACACAGATATGCACTGCTCCCGGTGATCAGGAAGAAACCGAAATTGATGGGAATTATATTGTCTGGCAGGATAAACGCAATAGCTATCGTATCATCTACATTTACGGGATTTCCACAGGAGTGGAAAAACAACTCACGAACATGACCGATAGTAGAAACCCTGCAATCCATGGAAACTATGTTGTATGGCAGACATTCAATCACGAAGATGTGGAGTGGAATATTTATATATATGATATTTCCACAGGAAAAGAAGAACAGCTTATAACCGATACTGCCTCCAAATTGAACCCTGCGATCTATGGCAACTATGTCGTGTGGGAGGGTGTGAAAAATGGTGATACTGCCATCTTCATGTACGACCTAATTACCAAAGTATCAACATCGATAAGCGAAGTTTCTGGTCAGCATGGATATCCTGCAATACATGATAACTACATAACATGGAAGAACGAATACAATGATGTCTACATGTATGATATTTCCACGGATACAAAGATCACGATCTCAAAGGAACCTCGTGTAAGCACGTTCTCAACGATCAGTATCTTTGTAATTTTCTGTCTAGCAGCAATTTTGTATCTCAGGAAAAGGTCCCGGGAATAACTCAAAAAAGAGAAAACAAATATACTCCTGCCAAAAAGGAAGCAAGATTACAGATGAAGGAGAAGAAAAGTGCTTTTTCCATTCTGACCTTCAATATAAAATAGTACATCACAGCTTCCACAAGGACCACTGAAATCTCTCCGATGGCAACCAGATGAGAATATGTTCTGATGAACACTGGTAGTACGAACCAGAGGTACGGAAGTGTCGAGAAGGAACAAAAAGTTCCTGTGAATAGCAACAATGAATCAGGGATCGTTGCCCGATCTATTTTGAAGAGATAACGGACAAGTGCAAAGAGCATCGTTGTCTCCACCATTACAGTAACCAGCAATGCAAGCAAAAAGTGATATTCATAGATCATTCATATCACTTAATGTTGAATAGATCCTTAAGAAAACGAATTATGGAAACCAAGATCCCCTCATCGTTTACTTCTCCCTCACCCATAGGCATATCTTCTCTTATGGAAGATATGTTTTCTTCTACAGAAGAGGCGTTTTCTTTTATCGTCGCTCTTATACCCGGAATATCGGGTTCTTCAAATGTTTCGATCCGATCCGGGCTGCCATCATTGTATTTTGAAACTTTTTTTGATGTATAGGTGATCAACCTGTTTTCTGAAAACCCGGCTATGGAATATTCGACCTCTTCCCTGATGAGCGGATCATTTTCATGTACAACATTTATATCAGGAACGACACCAACTTCAAATGAACAAAGGTTCGGATCTGTTTCCAGATCGATATTTTCAAGCCCTTTGGCCTCCAGATAATCTTTGTCTATCGCATAGATTGTCAGGTCATTGGCCACATAATACTGAGTCAGGCATGTATCCGAACTGATTATGTAAGGATTCTCACACTGGATTATAGGGCCTGTAATGTGTCCGACCAGCACAATTTCCGGGAACTCATCCAGGTTCACTATTTTCACACATCTGTCAATCTCACGTGTATCGAAAACTGGTACATCCGCACATGCATTTAATGTCAGTGCGGATAGAATTAGAAGAAAGATCATAATTTTAATATTCAATTTCACGAGATCAACTCCTGTTGACACATTACTTCAAATTTCTCAATATGGTTCTGCATCAAAATACCATACCCCGCATTTTACGTATTATAAAGAGAACAAACACTGCTGAAAGTATAATCAGAGCTATTGAGATTTTAAAAGATCTTTCTTCCTTTTCCTCTCGAACTGTGATCTCATTATTGTAGATATGGTTCACAGCATTACCATCCACCTCAATACCTTTCAAATTATCAGAAAGAGAGTTGTTCGTTATTATATTTCCCTGACTAAAAGAAACAAGATTTATACCAATCTCATTTTGTGAGATATGGTTATTGTCCAATGTATTATTACTGGATATCTGGAGAGAAATACCCATATCATTATTTGAATTTACAACATTGTTGGACAAAACATTGTCATCCGAAATATAAAGCTTGATGCCGATATCAGCCGGATTCTGGCCGGAGGAGCTATACACCTTATAGTTATCCGGATTGATAGTGTTGCCAGCAATTGTATTATTACTGGAATTCAACAGGCAAATACCATACTTCAAGATCACAACATCGTTGTTTTCAATTAAATTTCCAGAGACCTCATCGAGAAATATTCCCGCCTGATTATATTCTTCAACACCCAATAATGCAAACCCGCGGACAGTAACATTATCTGCATTTATATGGATAACAGGGTCATCAGGATTGGTTGCATAGACATAGACTTCATCATGATCGTTTGAATCCGATATCAATTTAATTTCTTTATCAACATACACGTTCTCGATATATGAACCGGGATAGACCACAATAGTATCACCATTTTTTGAAGAGTTAACAGCATCCTGTATGGAAATGAAATATGCAGCTCCATCGTCATCATCTACAGTAATCTCTTTAGCTGTAACACTGGAACTGGCTACAATTAAAAATATCAGGAATATCGTGCAGTAAATATTAAATCTCAATATAGTACCCCTTAATAAAGCACTGTAACAACCGGTTCTGGCAGTAAAGCACATCTTGTTGCTTCAAAGCATGATACAATTTCCATCCAGATCGATGAATATCGATACTAAACAAAACCATTATGAAATAGACATGCCGACTATATAAAATTAATTATGTCACCTAAAAATAAGTAATGCTAGTGGTTGACAGTATAGAAAATGGATCTTAAGAGAATTCAGCAAAAGAAGTGAACAATAAGTAAAAAGGATATTACAAATTCTCTCAAACAATCCTCTCGATGCCGTTATATACATACATATGAGGAGGACGGACAAAACCTACCAGTGTCAGCCCTGTTGCCCTTGCAAGATCGATCCCTTCATTAATAGGACCTGCTTTGCTGGCAAGTACGGAAACTCCTGCATTGATGGCCTTGGAGACCATTGTGACCGACAGCCTTCCGGTAGCGACCAGTGCACAGTTTGACATATCAACACCTGCAAGGGCTGCTTTGCCAACTGCCTTATCAACTGCTGAAGCCCTGCTTACGTCTTCACAGAATGCAAGGATCTCGCCCTGGCTGTCACAGACAATGACCGAGTGTGTACCTCCGGTACGTCTCCATGTCTTTGCATCCTTTTTGAGGTGTTCGACTGCCTTGAAGAATACTTTCCGGTCAAATTTAAGATCGGTTTCGCTTCCGATCTTTTTACCGCATGGCCTGGAACCAATAGCACAACTGCAAAAATCGAATCTTGAGTCCGGGTCGATATCCCGCCTGGTCTTTTTGATGCGGTCCGGGCAGATATCCGCATGACATAGCAGTTTGTCATCTTCGACCTCAACTGAGATGATATCAATGGCGTGATCAATAAATCCTTCACATAATAAGAATCCCACAGCGAGTTCCTTAAACTCCCTTGGGGTAGCAAAAAAAGAAGCAAGTGGGACATCATTGAGAGAAAGATGGAATTCTTTCTCAACGATGACATCCACGTCTATTTCGTTATTGCCATCTTCCGTAAGCTCGACACATTTGTAAGGAAGATAAGGAGCGGAAACATCCCTCTCCTCATCCCGCCAGAAGTTGTTCTGACCGATCTTCCTCTCGACGTGCCAATCCAACGGCATGATTATGCAATTTCCTTTATCTTTGCGAAGAGCTGCTTGAGTGTGTCTTCGTTGCTCTGGGTGAACTCGAATGGAGGTTTTGTGAATGGCTTGAAGTACATTGGCACGTTGTCGAGCCTGTAGAATGTACCATCATTCTCCATTGCGTCAATGACACCAGGAAGAACAACATCTGAAGCAGTGACTGTTGGACATGGTGCAATATCCAGGCAGGTCATTGGGATCTCTGCCAGGTATGATGCAGCATCTGCAGGGATGTGGTTGACAAGGTCAGCACACATTACGAATGCAGCGTCTACGTCCTTCTCCCTCAGAACATCCACGGTTGTGGTCTCTCCAGGGTTGTACCTTGGGTATCCTCTTGAGAAGTCGATACCGAATGGGTATCCGTACAGGTATGATGCGATCTGGTTGAAACCTGCTACATTACAGTGACCTCTCAGTGCACCGAGTACGAACTTTGTTCCGTGGTTGTTGTTGAGCTCTTTGACAAGGTTAAGTCCAAGCTCCACGTTCCTGTGTTTACCGATAGATGAACCAAGACCAAGACCAACGGAAATGCTACCGAAGTTTGCATTGACCATCGTCTCGACCATATCTTCCATAACAGAGATTGGCACACCGGTGATCTGCTCGACAGATGGGTGTGGCCTCTTGCCATTTAGAAGTGTCAGCAGTGCGCTGAGAAGCTCATAGTCAGTGTTCGGGTTGAGCTGGACGTGAAGATCTGATGCTATTGCAGTGTCAGTTACCCTTGGGTCAACTGTGATGACCTTACGGTCAAACCTGCCTTTCTTGGACCAGTAGCCTCTTGGGAAGACAGCATATTTTGACATGTGTCTTGGCATGGATGCCAGAGGGTTGGTTCCCCAATAGATGTTAACGTCAGCCCTGTTCTTGGTCTGACCTGCTGTTGCTGCAGGACATCCGCTTTCCTGGATACCCATGACAGTAGGACCGTGGCAAATGGTAGCGTTGGAATCTGCTACACCACCAAGGTACTCTGCGATGTGAAGACCGACTTCCTGTGCTTCACATGAGGTCTCACTTCCGAGGAAGAAAAGAGGTCTCTCAGCGTTTACAAGCATCTCTGCTGCCTTTGTAATTGCCTCGTCCCATGCAGCTTTCTGAAGCTTTCCGTCTTTCCTGACCTGAGGGTCTTTAAGACGGTGTTTGCTTACGATCTCCTGGAACTTTCCATTACCCATCTTACATGCGTTCTTGACAGTGATCTCGCCGTCCCCGAGCTCTACCTGAATATCATCACATGATGCTCCGCAAACCGGACACATAATGTTCTTAAAAACCATATCAGTTACCTCCCATGTATAGTTTAAGGACAACATCCTCTGCGCTTAGCACCTCACCCTCACCTGCTTCTACAGTTACAGGATTACCCTTGTAGAGAGGAGAACCTGTTGAGAAGGTGTCAGGGTCAATGACCACGTTGGACCAGATAGCCCTTGGCATGAATACATTTCCATCCATTACAGCATCTGTGCACTTTGTGAAAACTATGATGGAATGTTTTTCGTCCTTACTTGTTACTTTTACTTTTTCCGGGCTTCCAAGAGTTGCAAAATCACAAGGTGAGATCCAGCATACAGCACATTCCTGTCTGTAATCTTCTGTATATTTGTCACCGCCTTTTGCAAGCCTGCCCTCGTCAATGGTACTTCCTGTGTTAAGTAATACTTTCATCATCACACCTCACAGATCCATGTTTGCTGCCTGATTGACATAGAGTGTGCCTTTTGGCCTCTTTGTGATAGCATTGTCACCGAGGAACTTCTTGAAGTTACCAGGGCATTCTATATCATCGAACTTAAGGTCGCTTTCGTTTGTTACATATTCGAATCCAGGTGAGAACCTTTCGATGGTTCCGTTAACAACCATTGTACCGGCTGTCATCTCAGCAGCAACTGCGCGGATCGCATTTCCTTTTACAGCGATCAGACCGCCGTTCTGGCGAATACCACAGTAGTGACCGACATTTCCACCAACAACGATCTCTCCGCCGCTGATGCCGCCACCAAGGTTGTTGCTCACATTGCCATCGACGACGATGCGTCCACCGGACATTCCTACCCACTTTCCACGGTATGCGCAACCTACGTGGTCCTTAGCATTACCTTCGATGTGGAGGAGTCCGCCCTTCATCTCCATTCCTGCCCAGGAATCAGCGTCGCCTTTTACAAGGAGTTCGCCGCCTTCCATCTGGGAACCTACGTGCATACTTACAGATCCCTCAACGGTGATCTTGCCTGCTGTCATCTTTTCACCGATGCGCTTCACTCTGGAAGTGTCACCTTTGATGACAATAGAAGTGTCCTCTGCGGAACTTCCTGCATCACCCTCTACATCAAAGAAGGAAGAGAGTGGGAACTCTTTTGGTCCCTGCCATACCAGCAGAGACTCGATCTCACTTTTGTTTTTACCGGCGAATGTATCAGGAGTGATAACATCTGCCTCTATTTTGATACCGATCTCAGTATTTACTGTAAGAATAACTTCTGCCATGATATCACTGCTCCGTGTTTACCTTGATCGCTGTTGGGTTCACGAGGTACTTCTCAGGTGTTGGATAGTGGTTGAAACCGTGTGAATAATACCTGAACCATTCCTGCACATCCTTGAGCATTTCCTTCTCGTTTGCGTCCGGAACACTCGCATCGGTGTAATAGGTCCTCTTCTCAGGGATCATGGTGATCTCACCGTTGTGGCAGACGATCTGTCCGTCCTTGACGGTGTATTCAGCGGTGCTGAACTTGTTGATCAGGTCGGAGTATTCCCTTGTGTCGATCTTACTTGGATCAATATCGTAGATAGTAACATCACCGTCTGCACCGACACCGAAGCTACCCTTCCTGTGTGCCATACCAATGGTCTTTGATGTGTTAGCACGGGTCATGATAGCAATATCGTAAAGGGACATTTCCCTGTCGACCCCACCGAGTGTGCTTCTGTCGTTTGCCCACTTGTGGCATTCACTGAAAGTCTGGTCCCTGAACTTCTCGGACATCAACCAGCTCATAACGAGTGGGTATTTGGTGAACGGTCCACCGTTTGGACTGTCGGTTGTCATGATAGCCTTCCATGGATCATCGATCAGGAGGAGGCATTCAAGACCCATTGCCCACTGGGTACTGTGAACAGGGTTGCTCTTAAGGTATGTGAATGGACAGACACCTGAACCACATTCGAGTTCAACATCTGTGTTTGACCATTTGCCACCGGTAAGCACTGAGAGATCGTGGATGGAAGGACCATCACCAGTCATACATGTTGCTTCACCGAATGGTACACAACCACTGTCAATTACAATGTGGTCTGTGCTGTTGATGTAATCAGTAAGAGGTTTGACACCGGACTCAAAATCACGCCAGGATGTACCGCCAAATGCGTTGAACATCATGTGTGTGAGGTACACGGACTGGTCCCTGCTTGGGTCGAGCTTTGTCTCTGCCCATTCGACACCCATGTCCTGCTTTGCTTTCACACTTTTGGACATTTTCAGGGATTCCTTTGTTGTTTCAAAGTTTCCTGGATGACCAAGGTTGTTTGCGTGAAGGTGCATTGACATTGGCATACCGAGCATCTCATTGACCTCGGTAAGTCCATCGATCATCTCTCTTGGAGTTACCTCGAAGTGGATATTCGCTTCGTCAAGGGAAGATACGTTCTTACCCCATCCCCAGTTCTCAACACCAGCCGGGTTGACACATTTGATACCATAGGTCTTGTGTGTCTTCATCATCCAGGAGACGTATGCTGCTGCCTTTTCAATGTCGCCTTCCTTGAGGTAGCGCATCATGAACCAGTTGTTACCGAGAACAAGATATCCACCCATATCGAGCATTGGAATGGAGCGCATCTCTTCGTGTGTGTGGCGTGCTTCCATTGGAGGAACAGCTGCCTCGAAGACGGTTGTGTATCCCATCTGTGAGTATTCGTATCCTTCCATGTAGACAGATGGCACGGTCTCTCCTGATCCGGAGTGTGTAATGTCTGTCTTTGTCATGGTTGCCTTGTAACCATCCTCTGGACGCATCATCCTACCGACATTTACCTTTGCACCGGCAATGTGTGAGTGAGAGTCAACGCCACCAGGCATTACGGTCTTGCCTGTTGCATCAATGACCTTAGCATCTCTCATATCAGCATCTGAAAGCTCAGATACGACCTTACCGTTCTTGATGAAAATGTCCTGCTTGTCACCGTTCACTTCATTGAGCGGGTCATAGACAGATCCGTTTTTAATTACAATAGTTCCAGCCATTATTCCACCTCTCTCTTCTCAAGCCATATTGCGGATGTCGGGCAGATCAGTGCACAGGCACCACATGAGCCACATGCTTCCTGGTCGATGACCTTGATGCTACCGTTCCTTACCTCAAGCAATGGTTTCTCGTCAATATCGTTGAGTGCACCAGCTGCGAGGAACTTTGAGGAATTAGCATTGACAGGGCACATGATGACACAGTTACCACAACCAAGACATGCATCTTCGTCAGTCATGAGCACTGATGTCAGAACAGGTGTTGCTGAAGGCTTATTGACAAGTTTCTTCTCGAAGACGGCCTTCTTTTCCATAGCTGTAAGGATCTCGGTCTTCTGAACGTCAATAGCATCTACCGGACATGCGACTGCACATGCACCACAGTAGAGACATGCATCAGGACGCTGTGCGACCTTGTCAACCCTCTCACCAATATCCCATTCAGGATTGAAGAGTGCATTGCATGGACAAACATCCACACATGTGCGGCATGCCTGACAGACATCCTCGTCGCGCATCCATGTACCTGCAAAAGGCTTCTGGACTGTAATAGCATCTTTTGGACATACCTCAGCACACCATCCACAGTGTACACAGTCGTTGTTGTCGATGATCGTCTTACCATCTACGCGTGCACTGTTGTCATTTGAAAGCCATTGCTGGACCTCTATAGCACCCTGTGGACAGATCTGTTCACAAAGACCACAGTGAACACAGTCATCGTTAACAGTTGTTGGTGCGATAGTGCTGCAAAGGAAATTGTCGTTGCACACAGGCTTTCCATCTTCTCTCATCTCAAGAGCGCCTGTTGGGCATATCTTGGTACACATTCCACATGTAATGCAGTTGTCTCTTATGTCCAGGAAATCCTTGTTGATAAGTCCCCTGGCAACAGGTCCCACGGAACCTATGATCAGGGTGTCCTTAGGACAGACCATTGTACAGGTTCCACAACCAATGCACTTGTGTGGCATGTAGACCACTTGCTTGTTATCTTTTGTCGAAACCACTATTTCGTTCATCTAATCTACTCCGTAATTATTGCTCATGTCTGCATGCTTCACAAAGTGCTTCGCCTTCGTACCAGACAAAGCTCTCTCCACATTTGTCACAAAGCTTTACTTGCTTGCGTTTCTTGATCGGTACTTCGATCTCTGTAAAAGAATAAGAATAAATGTTCTCTCCCGCCTCAAGGACGATCGGAACAACTACCTCATGAGGTACTTTCTCAGTGTTCATGTACCATGCATAAAGCTTTGGATATGCCTTTGTCTTTTCAGGATCAAGATATATCCTGACAGCAGGCATTGTTTTCTCACCAGGCGCACCACGCTTGTTGACAGTAACAGCCATCTTTCCGTAATCCTTCACCTTAAGCCCCTTGTTTCCGGTGGTAGCACCTTCAAGGATCTGGAAAGGATCTGGAACACAGTTGTACGTCTCTGCTGTAGCGTAGATACGTTCACCTTCCTTAACATCAAGGAGTCTCTTTGACATATTGAGCATCTGCAGGCCAATAAGTGCCCCTGTGCTCAAATAGCCGTGGAAAGGAATGATCTTCTCCACCTGTAAAAATAGCTCTGGATCTTGTTCTTTAATCTGTTTTAGAATATTATCCATTTCATCATCCATATGAAGACCTCTTGAATATGAAAGTAGTGCATAGGATCGGCCGGATCCTTAACAGACAGTTCTATAGCACCGCCTGTAATGCTAAGGAACATAATGGTGAAAATTATATATAGTTTATCGTTGCCGGTAAAAACATGGCAGGGATGCTTAAATACTCAGGTTTGTTGAGTTGAATGAACGGCTTGCATAGATTAAAATGAAAAAATAAAGAAAATTAAAAAGATAGATTTTATGAAGAATGTTTAATACTGCTCTTTAAAAAATAACTCATTCCACAAGCTCAGCTATTCGATCCAGCAGACCCTTTGCAACTTTCTCACTCGCAGCATGCCTTACAGTGATCTTGCCACTCTTGTAAATAAGGACCATCATAGCACCGGACGTGAAACGGATAGCTCCAAGCTCCTCAGAACAACGCAAAAATTTGATCATTTCCCCTTCCTCTGTTTTCAGAGCTTCACATGCCTTTGCAATATCTATCTCATTGTCAAGCTGCGCTATCACATGCTGAATATCCGGACCACTCTTACAGGGAGTAATAGACCTTATTTCCATAGTTACCAAAAACCCGTTTTAAAAATTTAAATTAAAAATAAAAAAGTCAAAAAGAAACTATCAGGAGATGAAATCCACCGTGACGCTTTCAACATCCCAGAGAGCTTCCAGTTTCTCAACGATATCCTCTTTTATTGCAGCTGCAAACTGGTGATGGGACGGAAGGTCAAGCACTACACGCACATTACCTTCATCGACCGTGATCTTCATCACAAGTTCGGTTCTGATGATATCCAGGCCCTTGATAGGGTTCATCACATGTTTCAGGCGCCTTTTGACAACTTCCTCATCGGTTGTTTCTTTCTCAACGACCAGACCATGCTTTTCTTCATAGTCACGTATAGCGGACCTAAGACCTTCTACTGCCAGGACAGAACAATGCGCTTTGACCGCAGGAAGCCCTCCAAGTGCTTCTGCAGCCTCCTTCCATGTGATCTTCTTAGCATCCTCCAGGGTCTTTCCTTTTGCAAGGTCAGTAATAATAGAAGCTGTAGCAATGTTGGATGCACAACCATATGATTCGAAGGAAATATCTTCGATCACAAGGGTATCCGTATTCACTTTCAAGTAAACAGCAACCATATCCCCGCATGCTGCACTGCCTTCGAGACCCTTTCCATCCGGATCATCCATCTTGCCCACGTTATGCGGGTTTTTGAAATGCTCAAGTACCTCTTTACTATAAGGGAAATTCATATGACCACCTCTTGTATTTCTCGATATTGATTTACTCATCTGCTGACAGCGGGCTTATAGCCCTGAGATTAGCAACAACTTCCTTCAATGCATCAATAATAGCATCTGCATCTTCCATGGAATTAAACCTTCCGAAACTAAAACGCAATGAACCGTGGGCCCGCTCATGGTCGCCACCGATACCAAGTATCACATGGCTTGCCTCAAGGGAGCGACTGAAACATGCTGAACCCGTGCTCACGGCAAATCCCATCATATCCAGATGCAGTGTGATAGATTCACCTTCAACATAATGGAATGTCAGATTCGCGTTCTGTGGTAGCCTGCTTGTAGCACTGCCATTAAGCGTAACGCTGGATATCTCAGCTTGTACCCGCTCGATAATGTGATCCCTCATCGTTTTAAGCTGCTCATTCTCCTCAGGGGTTACCAGTTCGACCGCAGTTGCAAATCCTACAGCACCAGGAATGTTCTCAATGCCTGCTCGCAGGTCGAACTCCTGGAAGCCACCATCCATCCATTTATTGATAGGCGTACCTTCCCGGATATACAAACCACCAACCCCACGAGGACCGTGGATAGTATGTGCTGAGACCGTTACAAGATCAACAGGGATCTCGTTCACATCAAGTGGGATCCTTGTGAAACTGTGAGTTGCATCAGTATGCAGCAGGACTTCATTTTCTTTACAGATGTCTGCTATGGCCTTAATATCCTGCAATGTGCCGATCTCCTGATTTGCATGCTGGATAGATACTAATGCAGTCTGCGGAGTAATAGCAGCCTTAAGCATTTCAAGATCAAGAATTCCTTCACTGTCAACGTTTATGAAATCTACTTTATAGCCCTGCTTTTCAAGCATTTTCGCAGTATTCAATACGGAAAAATCTTCCAGCCGGGATACGATGAGGTGATCATCCTTCTTACCCTTCAATGCAGAAAGAACTCCCTTTATTGCCATGTTGCTCGATTCGGTGCTTCCCGAAGTGAACACTACCTCATTGGCATTTGCACCAAGAGCAGATGCAATTATCTTCCGGGACCTTTCAAGTCCTTCCTTGGAATCAATGCCCATTGAATAACCAAATTCAGAAGTAGCAACTGCATAAGTATCAAAAAAATACGGATTCATTGCCTCAAGTACCCTCTCATCCAGTCGGGTACTGGCAGCATTGTCAAGATATACTGTCTTATCGAACATCTGGCAAACACCTCTTTGATCAAATAAATATACAAATATTAAACTCACTCTGCACAGATATAACAGATGACTGCAACAAGCAGCCGTAGCAGAGAGTAAATGATATAGAGAGATTATATTGACAACTGTATAAAGCGTTAACTATTTACTGTAAAATTACAGCATAAAATAATAGGGAGAGGGATGGAACAACACAAGTTGCCCATCCACAAAATATTATCTGGATCTTACGATCTCTTCAGCGATCTTTGCAGCTTTTACACCGGACTCCAACATGCCACCGAAAGTAGGGCCCATTCTGGAAAGACCAAAACATGTAGCTGCGGCCATTCCTGTAACTACGAGTCCCGGGAAAAGCTCTGAAGTGTTGTTCACCACAGCATCTTCGGAATTATCAACATCCATTCCTAAGAAGCCTTTAAGGTCTACCAGACCACGGTTTGCAAGGGAGTTGGCTACGACTGCATCATGTCCTGTTGCATCAATAACGCATTTAGTCTCGATAGCCACCGGATCCACACAGGTTATGGCGCGTGGTAATGCCGATACAGGTGTCCAATTGGTAACAGCACCGCAAACACGTCCGTCCCTGAGAACAACATCATCGAACTTGTTCATGTTCAGCATAAAAGCACCTGCATCACAGGCAGCTGAGATCAACTTGGAACAGGCAGACGGTGCATCTGCAACATAGAGACCTTCCTTTATATTAGGTACTTCCTTGTAAGGAACACCAAGCTGGTCAAAGATCCTCTGTGCAGGTGCTCTTACTGTAACCTTGTTCATCAGGTACCCACCTAACCAGAAACCGCCACCAAAGTAATTGTTGCTCTCAAGCACAACGGTCTTTATACCCTTAGATGCAAGGTCCCTTGCTGCCACAAGACCACTTGGCCCTCCGCCAACAATGATCACATCACTTTCAATGTGATTAAGGAAATCTCCAAGGAATTCTTCAACTATCGAACGCGTAATATCTTTTTCAGTTGCTTGTGCGAATTGATTCATTTATTCACCTTTGTATAGAGATGATCGGTAAATTATCAGAAGAGGTAAGCCAATCTGGTTCACAAAATAAACCAAATGCTAAACCTTACGTCTTATTTCAAAGGCCGGAGTGAGAATCGAACTCACATACTCCGATCTGCAGTCGGACACATAACCACTCTGCCATCCAGCCAAGATGCGATTGTTCACTATTGTGAAGTCACAATCGTGAATATATGTCAATTCTATATATAGATTATGTTGTAAGCAACTTGAGAAGAAGGTAAACAAAGAACGAAAACAATTTTGTCAAAAGACCGAAGTGAGAATCAAATTCACATATTCCGATCTGCAGTCGGACGCATAACCACTCTAACATCCAGCCAATAGTTGTTTGTTTACCATTGTGAAGTCTTGATGATGAATATATGTCGATTCCATTTAGAAGTAATGAGCAAAAAAGGAGAAGAATAAGCCACAAGACAATATAATTTCAAGTACTATAACAAATATAATATTAAATTATAATGATTTATTTCACTTGCCTTTTAAGAATAGGAGTGTATTGAGTGGGCCTAAAAAATATTACACTTAGGCAAAAACTTACAGTGTATATTGCCATAGGAACATTTCTTGTATTCATTGCATCTACTTTTCTAATAATCTCAACTACAACATCCCAACATGAAGAACTCGCATACCAGCAATCTATAGAGACTGCAAGCAAATATGCCAATGAATTCAATGCGGACCAAGTTAAATATCGTGCAATTTCAAAGACAATTGCAGACACTATATTTGAAGATCGGACATGCGATCGGGAAGAAATTAATCTGATCCTGAAAGAGATACTCGTAAAAAATCCGGAACTTATTGGGACATACGTTTGTTTTGAACCTGATGCATATGATGGAAGAGACAGTGAATATGCAAATACGACAGGTCATGATTCCACTGGAAGATTTATTCCCTACTGGAATAAGCTGGACGGTAATATTAGTCTTGATCCTTTGAAAGATTATGAAGAACTTGACTACTACATGTTACCAAAATCTACAGGAAATTATGTTCTTACAGAACCATACTGGTACTCAGAAAAAATCATTATAAGTCACTCAACACCTATCTTCCACGAGGGACACTTCATTGGAATTGGAGGAGTTGATGTAACACTAAATGGCCTGGACGCAATCGTAAGCAATATTACAGTATTTCAGAATGGATATGCCATACTAAGCAGCAACCAGGGAGTTATTCTTTCACATCCAACCAAAAAAGAATGGATCGGTGAAAAAACACTTTACGATCTCAATGATGAACTTGCAAAGATGGCAGATGACATCAAAGAAGGAAAAAGTGGTCACATCGAAACAATAGATCCGGTTACCGGAAAGCAGGTTGTCGCATTTTATGAACCTACAAAAGAAGGTAACTACTCATTCATACTTGTAGTCCCAAAAGAGGACATGCTTGAAGGCGTCGTGGACCTGAGAAATGAGTTGATCACAATTTCCGTGATCGCAATATTGTTCATGGGATTAGTTGCATTCTTTACAGCAAACACTGTGAGCAAAAACATAGGAAACATCATCGATGATTTTAAAAATATTTCGGATTCCGCCTTAAACGGGGATTTTGATACTCGAGCAAACACCGATATAGATATTGATTTTAAACAGTTTACGATCGGATTGAATCATCTACTTGACAATCTCCAGCTCTCAAATGAACTTAATGAAGAGATGGGAAATATTATAGACCATAGTCCCGTGACCGTCTTTAAATGGAAGAATGAAAAAGGATGGCCGGTAGAACTCGTATCCGGAAACATAACTCAATTCGGATATGTTGCTGATGACTTCGTATCAAAATTCATAAATTATGCAGATATAATCCACCCAGGTGACCTTAAACGTGTTGAAGATACACTCTCAGAGAATATCATAAAGAGAATTCCGCATTTCATCAGCCAGTACAGGATAAGAACAAGATCAGGAGAGATCCGTTGGATTGAAGAACAGACACTTTTACGATTTGACAAAAATAATAATATAAACTACCTGCAGGGAATAATCGTTGATATATCAGAAAGAAAAAATGCTGAAGACCACGTAATAAAAGCAAAAATGGATGCTGAAGCCGCCAACCAGACCAAGAGCGAATTCCTTGCAAACATGAGTCACGAACTAAGAACACCACTTAATTCAATTATTGGTTTTTCAGACATAATGCTCGAAAAAATTGCAGGCCCCATTAATGAAAAGCAGGAGAAGTACATTGTCAATATACGGAACAGTGGAAAACACCTTCTAAACCTTATTAATGAGATCCTTGACCTTTCAAAGATCGAAGCCGGAAAAATGGAAGTTCATTATGAGCTCTTTTCTGTCAGAGAAGTTGCAACAGATATTGTAACCATCATAAAGCCACTTGCACTAAAAAAGAAAATTGAATTGAAGGTCGATATTGAAAAGGACATATCAACTATAAATGCAGACAAAACTAAATTCAAGCAGATACTGTACAACCTTCTAAGCAATGCGATCAAATTTACAGATGAAAACGGAAAAGTACACCTAACAGCAGCCTGTGAGGGTGATCAGCTGACGTTCAGCATTACTGATACAGGTATTGGGATATCACCGGAACATATCGAAAAGATATTCCAGCCATTCAGGCAGATCGATTCAGATAATTCCAGAAATTATCAGGGGACCGGACTTGGACTTGTTCTTGTCAAGAACTTTGTGGAACTACATGGCGGGAACATTCGTGTAAAAAGTAAAAAAGAAGCTGGAAGTACATTCACTTTCACCATACCGGTTGATGAGATGGGCGCTTCAGAAAAAGAACAGAATGACTAATGAAAGAAGAAACAGAATCGAAATAATTGCTTTTCGATAATTTCGAGATGAGGAAGACATCAATCTTCCGCAGGGCAGGCGCCCTCACCTCTTCTTAAATCCCTGCATATCCCACAGATCTTTGCAGGGACATTATCCACCTTGCCCTCCTGTATCTCAAGAGCAAGACGGGAAATCGATCCTTTTACATCGTCATCAAATTCTATACGGTAGCCTCGTTTTTTTGTCAGGTACTGAGATACGGCAGAAGGGGCCATTCCAAACATCTTTGCAACTTCTTTCTGTGAGATCCCGTTTTTTACAAGTTCCATTGCAAGCGCTGCACGGATAGCCGGGAGGATATCCCATACAACTGCCTGACAGGGAGTTTCCAGATTCATAATATCACTTACGCTATGCTATAACACATTACAATGCTATATAGCTTTCATAATATGGCTTTGTAACATATATATGTATTCACTATTGTGAAATTCTATAGAGTAAATAATATAAATAGAAGATGTTTGTAAAGATGTATCGATCTGGAAGTAGTTACTCTTATGTAGCTACATTACAGGTATAAGAGTTAAATAAAATATGATATTATATATTGTCAATTGATAAATAAAAGATATAGATCATAATCTCAAATAGTTAATCATTAAAAGAGGGGTCCCATGTTCAGGAAAGCTTTGATCATACTACTAATGGTGCTTTGCATATTGTCATTTACAGCATCTGCATATACGCTTGACGATATCGAATGGAAGTCTACAGAAACAGCCACACTACACTGGGGGCATAGTTTCGAAAATGGAGAAGCAAAAGATGATTCTTATGACACATATGTGATCAAAGCAGAGGATTTTTCAGTTGATGGTTTTGTATCCTTATCCTTGTCAAAAGATGGACAGCTCAAAGAAATCGCCTCCCTCGGCTTCGCTGACAGCTGGGATTACAGGGATGAAGAGAATGGCCAGGATGTTAAACTCGTCATCAAGGAACTAAAGACCAATGTCGATCAGTGGACCGGTAACATGGAAGACCCTACTGTGAAGATCGAAGTATACAGAAGAGGCGTTCCTGATTTTGACATTACCATCCAGACGGAAAAGAACGAGTATGATCCAAGGTCTCCGAGCAATCCAAAAGAAGTGGTAACTACCATCACTGTAAAAAATAAAGGATATGCAGAAGCAGAAGATGTTGAGGTCATCGTTGATCCTGCAGGAATGGAGCTAGCCGATGGAGATCTCAAGACCCACATAACAACATTAGCCACAGGCGAGACCTCTGAAATCATAGAGGTAGACCTTGAAGTGCCGCACCTTTGGGAAGAGACCGATCTTGATATAAATGTAACAGTGCGAGCCAAAGATATTAATGGTGACATCCACGAAGACAGTAAGGTAAAAGAAATAACTGTACTCCCAAAAGCTGAGCTTCTACTTACAAAATCCATTGCCGAAGAGCTCTACATGGATGAGACTGCATATGTTACAGTAGCCGTCCGCAATTATGGGATCTACACCATGGACTCAGTTACAATAAAAGACACTGTACTTTCCAGCATGGAACTTAAAGACAGTGTAACACTTGAGAAAACGGTGTCATTCAAGCCAGGAGAAACCATTGAAGTATTCACCTATGCACTAAAACCCATCAAACCTGGAAGTTACACATCACCTAAAGCAGTTGCAACATTCTCAGCTTCTAATGGTAAAACCTACACATATGAATCAGAAGATCCAAAAATAGAGATAAATGGACCTTACATCACCCTAACCCAGAGCATAGACAAAACAAAAGTAGAGCCAGGAACCGAGGTTAAAGTCACTGTAACAGCAAAGAACGAAGGTAACAGGGATGCGAGCACCAGAGTATCTTCTACTGATTTCCCGGAAGGCACCAGTTTTGTGAGTGGTGAAACTGCCTATGATAAGGTACTGGGAAAAGGTGAATCCGGAAGCTATTCATACATTCTGAAGATGAATGATGAAGGAACCTTCAAACTTTCACCTGCAACTGCAACTTTTATAGATATGGAAAGCTACAAAGGTGAAAAGATATCGAACATGCCTGAAATAACAGTCGAAATTCCGGAACCTGAGGAAAGCTCAACATCATCAAGTACAAGTAACCCATCGAACGAAGATAGTTCACAAGCAGGAACTGAATCAAATGAAGAGGTCGTGGAACCTGGCTTTGAATCGATCTTCGCAATTGCAGCGCTTGCTGGTGTCTATCTGGCAATAAGAAGGAGAAAATAAATCGATCATGCGTGTGAGAATACAAATCTGCCTGATCATTTTATTTGTCACATTCCTATGTGTAAATACAGCCATCGCCTCGTCCGATGAGGATACGAACTGGAACGAATCGGCTAACTATACCCTTTACTGGGGAGATAGTATAGAGGTAGATGGCTTTTTGATCAAGGCGAACGATTTCTCAAAAGCAAGACCTTTCGATATTGATACAGATTACGTAATGCTTACCATCAACTCCGATGAATCGAAAGAATGGACTGCCCTGCTCTCGGTCAACAACAGCCAGATACCCAACACCAAGATCTTTGGTGAAAGACTGAACATAACTGCTTTTGAAATCATTACGGGAAATGATATTCCGGCACCATATACAAAAATAGAGGTTTCTACACTTAACGTTACAGAGGAAGAGATGGATAGCTGGATCAATAACACCATCTCTGTGACCAAGACAAAGTACAAAGATACCTACATTGATGAAAGGGTCTTCATTGCAATCCAGATAAACAATCTTCGGAACCTTGAATTTCAGAGTGTCCTGATAAACGAAACGTTACCTGAAAATATTCTAATAGACCCTGATATCAATGTGGACCAAACGATCAATATAAGCCCATATTCAAAAAACACTATTCAGTATTCTGTCAAAGCATTACGTCCTGGAAACTACACCATCCCACCAACTGAGATCGAAATTACAGACAATGGGATAAAGTATTACCAATACACCAACTCAACAGAACTGGTTGTATACGGACCATACATCAATGCTACAAAGACAGTCACAGTTGATGGAAATAATCCACAAATTTATGATATTACTATAAAAGTTAAAAATGAAGGTAATCGTGCAGCATATCTAGAGATCAAAGATGAAATGTTGCCAAATTCAGTTCTTATGGAAGGAAAAACAGCAACTGAGATGGTCATTTTCCCTGATAAAGTCAAAACCCTGGAGTATTCCATAAGGATAGAGGATATTAAAGTAAATCCAATAGTTCCTTCGGCAGAAGTATACTTCTCAGATTCAAAAGGATATTCTGACACTTTGAAAACGAAAAGATTCTACTTATTCGAAGAAGGAGAAGAAGTACCAGATCCCATTGAAGAAATGCCGGAAGATGATCTGGAGACAGAAGTTTCTGAAAACATCACTGAAAGTGATGGAGAGGACATTGAATACCCTTCATTCGGACGTATTCGATCTGTAAAGGACATCATCGATAACACGATGAGAATAATTAATGAAGCGCTTGAATACAAATGAGTATTCATCTTCCATATAGAACGAAATCTTTTTAGCCATCTCAATAGTTTAAGGCTACAGGAATGAGACATGAAAAAAGAACAAGGATTTGAAAAAGCTAAGTTCGAGATAATACTTTCGGGAAGATCAAATGTTGGAAAATCGTCCATCATACGAGAGCTTACAGGTAAAAAAGTGAAGATTGGTAAACGCCCGGGAGTTACATTAAAGCCTGCCCATAGCCTGCGTTCTGATCTGTTAATTACAGATCTTCCCGGATTCGGATTCATGAGCGGGGTCAAAGATCGAAAGCAGGACATCGTGAAGGACCAGATCGTACGTTACATAGAGGATAATGCCGACAGAATAAAGATAGCAGTCCTTGTCACTGATGCAGTTTCATTCATAGATGTGGTCGAACGCTGGGAAAGCCGTAATCAGATACCTATTGACATCGAAATGTTCGATCTTTTCAATGAACTTGGATTTGATACCATTGTTGCCATAAACAAGATGGATCGGATAAAAGACGTAGAACAGCAAGAGAGACTTGATGGCATCGTTGAAAAACTTGGCCTGACCCCACCCTGGAACCAGTGGAATTACATAATTGCTCCAACAAGTGCAAAAAAAGGAGATGTCAAAACACTTAAAGGGCTACTCCGAAAGCGTCTTCACGATATTAAAAGAGATGACCTTTTCAAATACATCTGAGATAATTATCAATTAAATATGATACAACTATGAGCTAACTATAGGTAAATGAAATTAAGCTTCACTTACCTACAATTTAATTAGATCCATAACTTACTTACATTTTATTTTACCTTACGCGGAACACGGCACCGATATCAAGTGCTATCTTTTCACATTTTTTAATATCGATGTCATTAAAGCCCACAACGGTCATACGGGTATGAATACCCGCCGCAATGGAATCTCTTGCAAAATCCAGCATAGCATTATAGGAACCCTCAAAAGCAGGCCGGCAGATCTCATTATATTTGCTCTCAGATTCTGCATTAAGGCTCACAGACACCTCATCAAGGCCCGCTTCCTTCAACTCTGCCACAACATTCCTTTCAGGATAGATCAACTGTGCATGACCATTGGTATCAAGCCTTACCTTTACGCCACGTTCCTTGAGCCAATGAGTGACCTCCAGAAGAACATCAAAACGGAGCGTTGCCTCGCCGAACCCTGTAAATACTACTTCCCGATATTTACCCAGATCAAGAGACTCGAGCTTTTCTAATATTTCCTCAACAGAGGGTTCTTTTTTGAGGCGCAGATCGTAACCATAAACTCCATCTGAAACATCACGTATGCAGAAAACACAACTTGCACTGCATCTGTTAGTTATGTTAAGGTACAGGTTGTCATGCCCTTCGTAGCAAAGTGTACCAACATTCTCAAGATTCCCATCAAATTCGTTTTCTGTCATTTACAACCTCTTA
The DNA here is from genome assembly GCF_900774055.1 of Methanococcoides sp. AM1. Lineage (NCBI taxonomy): Archaea > Methanobacteriati > Methanobacteriota > Methanomicrobia > Methanosarcinales > Methanosarcinaceae > Methanococcoides > Methanococcoides sp. AM1. The sequence continues at coordinate 223,911 of NZ_CAAGSW010000004.1, forward strand.
TGTTTACATTATTGTCTTCCCAGTAACCTGACCCCATAACAGGATATTTTTCATATGGAACATTCGGCGAAAGGAAATACATGTCTGCTTTAGAGCCATTGTCCAACAAAACATCCTCCCTGAAGAACCACTACCCTTCAAGATCATCGATGATATCTAACGTTTCACTATCCACGTTAAAAAGTTCACCGGAGATCCTTGATTCAGGTTCACTCATCACCACTCCGGGAAACTCATTCATGTCAAGCATACGAAATCTTTCCTTTGTATAGTTCTTAGATACAAGAACAGAATCACCAAGCAGATGATGATTACAATATCCACATTTCAAAGTGCCGTAAACAAATAAAAGGCTCATTTTACCCACCCAGATGCCTATTTTTCTGTTTTATTTTTCATAATACATCCAAGCACCACGATTAAACGACTATATACATAGATAGAGGATTTATACTAAACGCCTTGTAACCACATTTTGACATGGTCAAAAATTATCGATCACAAGCTCAAAAAGCATTGCATAAAGTGACTATTTCACCAAAGCCCTAATTGAATGTTTATATGATTTTGCACAGATTTAGACTTCAAACCCATCTTTATGTGAGAACTATGGATCCCAAACTATTTGAATGATATGAAAATATATAAAAATCAATATGCATCAACCTACCGCAAAGAGTTTTAGGTAGAAACTCTTACTTTTATAAGGGTGGGAGATAAAGGTGGATTTCCCCAGGTTGATCTTGCATCACCACACATTCACTCCGGAAAAACCACTCCAAATACCCGTATATCCTCCATGAAAAACTTCCCCATCCTCTCACCCATCCACTTGAAGTAAAGAACGCTTATTTTATTCCAAAGTTCATCTTGATGAGGCCTTTCCTGACAGCATCCGGCAACTGCCCGCACTGTAGCGCCTTCATATGTTCAGGATCGATCATTTTGATCGCTGCAGACATCATTGAATCGGAGCGCATGAGGTTATCCATCAGCTTTCTCACATAGACCGCGGTCTTGATCTCAAGTCCCATCTCCCTTCTCCAGCGCTCATCATAATCTGTCAGCTTGCATTTGCCCTCAAGGAAATCAACGGCAGTCTGACCAGCTATTTTTCCACCGACCATTGCAGTAGATATGCCTCCACCATTGGTAGCTATGATGTGGCCGGCAGCATCACCGGCAACCAGCGTATCCTTTGTAGAGGTCACTTTAGGAGCACCACCAACAGGCACAAGCCCGGAAACAACGGAAATGATAGAACCGCCAGTCAGTTTTTTACTGGCAATTGGGTGCTCATACATGAACCTTTCAAGATAATCCCTTGCAGACATGCCATTCCTGAAAAGGACTTCCCTGATACCCACACCTATATTAGCAGTATCGCCTCCCTGTGAGATCACCCAGGCATAGCCGCCGGGAACATAATCTTTTCCAAAGTACATCTCTACAGCATCCCGGTCAACATCCACACCGCTTACCTCATACTCAAATGCTGTACCTGTACCCATTGGATCAGGATCACGCACAAGTCCCTTTGCTTTACCAACGATCGAATTAGGACCATCCGCACCAATGAGAACTTTTCCATGGATCGTATGTTCGCCGAAAACACCATCTACCTCAACTGTCGTACCGTTTACCTCAAGGACATTGGTACCTGCCATGAGTTGTGCTCCGGATTTGCCTGCCTCCTTTGCAAGGTACTTGTCAAACCTGCGCCTGTCGATCGCATCAGCATCGACCTCAAATTCCTTGGAATTACCATTGGGAGCGATAAAGCGCTGTACACTGCTTGAAGCATGGATACAGTCCGAAGGTATGGACTCAAGAGTAAAGGGAAGCTCAGCATTTGGAACAAGCTCCTGCAAAGTATCAAGATGAGGAAGGAAACCACCACATTGGAGTGGTATACCAATATCCTTCTTTTTATCTATGAGAAGTACGGATGCACCTGCCTGAGCTGCATAGGTTGCAGCTGTAGAACCGGCAGGCCCTGCACCGACAATGATCAGATCATATGAGTTTTCAGGCGTCATGGGAATGTGTTCTATAAGAGTAATATATTATAAATCTGTTTCAGCGATCAATCCACCAAATGTTAGTGAGTGATTGAAGTACTCAGCTAAACCAGTAAGTAAGTAAGTAAGTAAGTAGGAAAAATAGATCAGTAAATAAGAGGATGAAATTAGAAAAACCAGGGAAATAAGTAGGAAATTAGAAAAAAACGTTGTGTAAAGAATAATTTGATCTATCCTTCACATCAAAAAAGAAGCTGAGAAATTAGTCAGCTACTTCACCGAAAGCGAACTTGCGCATTACTTTGGTGACCTTGATAGTCACTTCATCGCCAACGGAGGTGGCAGGTACAAAGATGACAAAACCGCTTACTCTTGCGATGCCGTCTCCTTCCTTTGCAATATCTTCAATTGTTACGTCGTATGTTTCGCCAGCTTCTACTGGAGCAGTTGATTCCATGTTGTTGAACAAATATTTCACATCCTTTTTGTGATGCTTGAAAGGACTAACTAAGCTGAAAAACATAATGGAAAAAGAAGCACATACTTGAGTAAATACCACCTAATACCTTACGTTCGAAGCAAAAAGTTATACTTTAAAGCATTAATTAAATTGCATGGATGGGATATAAGGATTCTGGTCTAAAAAAACGTAAAGGAAGACATCGGAATTAATAGCCGCCGCCTACCTGCAAAAGTTCGAAATCCATCTCATCCGGAACCTCTGCCTTGAAAACAAAGACATTACACCTCAGATTCCTTGCCTCTGTAATAGCACGCTTCTGGGTGTCCGTGATCTGACCATCAGAAGTAGCGATGCAGAACATCTTCCTGTCATTGTTACTAACAAGGAAATCAAAGTCATCTGAATAAGCTTTCAGGAAATCCACAAACGTTTTGAGCTCATCCCATTTACTGCATAGGTGAATATTCTTTGATGCAGAGTTCTCCACATACCAGTCCTTGCTCATATAAGGATAAGCATTATACTGGTCTTCGAGCTCTTCAAAGCTCTTGTAGATCCGACCCACATCACGCCTGAGACTTATCCATTTCCAGCCCTGATCTGCAAAGTATCTTGCTGCCAGTATCTCAACAATTGCTTCTTTATCGTTAATTTCCAGTTTCATCATAACACCTAAAGATCAAAGATCATCATCCTGCGAATAGCTCCTTCCAAGACGAAGAGCTATTTCAGCTTTTTCAAGTTCACATCCGAGATAGGATGCATGGTCCACCTTTGATATGAGCTTCATCTTCATAATAGTGTCCATTATATCTCTTGCATTCTGCCCCACGATCGTTGCTTTTTCATGTTGTGCGACAATAACGCCACCATCATCATCTGCAGCTGTACCTATCCTGAAAGGACCTAACGGGTCAAGTTCCCATCCGGCAAACTTCTGCGCCATGACATATTTTTCCGGAACTTCAACATCCGGACGCCTTCGTTTTTCTTTAAGGCATAGAAGATCGATCCCCAGGTCCTTTGGAGAGCTTTCCCTTTCCTTTGCAAGGGCCATCATCTTTGCTGCTGTATTAAGTTCACTTATGGAACCACGTGTTTTCTCACTGAACTCAGGCGTGAACAAAATGCATGAACCCACATCTGCAGCAATTCCACAAAGGGTTGCATTGACCCCTACAGAATCAGCATCAATGAGCTCAGTTACATTCCCAGCCCCGAAGAACACAGGAACGTCAGGATACTCTTCATGGAATCTGGAATACCTTACGATCGATCTTGAGATGCCATGTCCTATGGGATCAAGCACAGGATCGGCAATAATATTACTAATTCCTGCTGATCTGGCTGCATCGATGTTTTTTAAAAGGCTTCCTAAGCCTCCCCCTGCATCCGGAATTATGACTGCTGCAACTCCTGCACGAGCAACATCCCCTGCTACTTCATCAATGTTACTGGAATTCAGGCTCAACACAAGATCGACACCCTCAGCCAGTGCAGCTTTAATTAACTCCGATCCAAGCGTGTCAATGCTTATAGGAACAGTGGATACTTTACGAGCCACACGCACAGCCCTCTTTACATCTTCTGAAGATGCAGTGAGTGATGCACCAAGATCTATAATGTCAGCACCTTTTTTGATGAACGAAGTGATCCTGTTAGAAAGTGTTTCCTCATCAAGGCCAGTTGCATTCACAACCTCGGCCATAACCTTCATTCGGGAATCGCCACCAAGCTTCACATTTATAAGGTTCATAAGCGGTTCAGCATTTTCCTCGATCCCATCAAGGGTTTCAAGGGCAATATCCCTCCATACATCGGAGAGAAGTTCGCATGCAGGAACCTCCAGCGAGAATTCCATCTCGTCGACAAATCGAAGTACGCTACTGAGATCATAAGCATGTTTGGGACCAAGGAAGATCTTGCACCCCAGCTCCTTTGCAACAAGTGAAAAATCTCCGGTACAAAAACCCGGTATAAAGATCACATCATACTTCTTCTGCTGCATTTTAAGGGCAGAGAGCAACCTGTGAGGAGTAAGAAATGCGGCTACTTCAATATCCAGAACAAGAACATCGGCATTATCAACTACAGAGTAACGTACAGTTTTCTCTGCAAGCTTACCGGTTGCGACCAGAATTTCCATGACCTAAGATTAGCTGCATTATAAAAAAGAATATCTATTGCAAGAAAAGCAGATCGATCAAAAAATAGATGGAACAGGATCGGTGATATTCCACACCGACCCATGAAAAAGGAACTTACTGGATGATGTCAATAATTGAACCGCCGTGTGATGCCTGTGCACCTATTGGTTCAACTATTGTACGACGTCCCCGTTCGACCCGAGAAAAAGAGGAGGACCTCGATGTGTTTGTATTTGTATTTGTGTTCTCAACAATACCTGATTGGGACTGAGGACCAAGAACCTGTGCAGACTGTACACCGGTCATGATGGCCATAACACGCACTTTGCCTTCGTAATCGTCCCTGATACGTGCTCCCCAGATGACATTTGCATTTGGTGAAAGCTCATAGGTAAGGGATGCTGCGATCTCTTCTGCTTCCTTCAGGCTAAGATCCGGACCACCTGTGATGTGTACAAGGCTGCCTGTTGCGCCTCTGTAGTCAACATCAAGGAGTGGGTGATTAAGTGCTGTGCGAACAACGTCGTTGCTCTTGTCCTGGTTCTTGCTGTCTCCGACAAGCATGACAGCAACGCCACCGCAGCCCATGATAGCACGAATATCTGCGTAGTCAAGGTTGATGAGAGATGGCTGTGTGATAGTCTCTGTGATTCCTTTTACGGTCTCAGCGATAAGCTGGTCCATCACGGAGAATGCCTGCTCGATAGGCAGGTTTGGAACATAATCAAGAAGCCTGTTGTTGTCAAGAACGATTACAGTGTCAGCTGCCCTGCGGAATTCCTCAAGACCTTCCTCAGCTTTTACGGTACGTGCACGCTCTACTCTGAACGGACTGGAGACCATACCTACTACGATAGCGCCCTGTTCTTTTGCGATCTCTGCAACAACAGGTGCTACACCAGTACCGGTTCCTCCACCCATACCAGCTGTTACGAAAACAAGGTCACTTTCCTTGAATATCTCTTCAAGGGTACCGCGTGCAAGCTCTGCAGCTTTTGCGCCAACTTCAGGATAACCGCCAGCACCAAGACCTCTTGTAAGGGTCTTACCGACAAGGATCTTCTTGTCAGCACGGATGTGATCCAAATGCTGTTTATCGGTGTTAATAGCAATAGTTTCTGCACCTTCAATACCGATGTTGTACAAACGGTTGATGGTGTTGTTTCCAGCACCGCCACAACCAACTATGGTGATCCGGGGCATTCCGAACCCATCGAACTGGTCGTCTGCTGATACTGATTGCCTGTACTCTTTCTCTTTCTCTGTATGTCTTAATGCTTCTTGTACTATAGACTGCACGTTCATCCCCTCTCTTGGATATTGCATTCTGCTGCAATTTGCGTGTGTTAAACACGCCGACTGTAGTTTAGATCAATGTTATGCTCCCTACGATTATTTCAGGAGGCTTTACTCTCTCTTGTCCGCAAGCATCCCTGCGGCCGTCCGTGTTGTAAGCGAACGGTTATATTCCGGCAAAAATGAAGTAGTCTATAGTAGTCACTGACTGAGTTACTACTACCGGGAACCCCGATAACGTTCTTCACATCACCCTCTCTTGCTGTCAGAAATAAATCTGACATATGAAACAGACCAAACTGACAAAAACCTAAGTATTTGTCGGACCTATTCCAATATGACTGTCGTCTAAAAATACTATTTATAGATATTGATATATAAGGTTATCGACAATTGTCGCAAAGCACTTGGACATCACTGCAATCGATTTGATATTTAGCACTATTTAGAATTCGAATATTGTCGAACTTTTGTATTTAAAAGAAAAAGCATACTTTGCAAATATTGTAAAATAAATATTATACTGAACTTTATTATATAACCTGATCAATAATCACTTGTAAAGTTCCAGAAAGTACTTGCTATCAATTATAAATTTGAATAGATAGGAAGTACTTTCTGGATAAAAGAAGATATCAGATAACAGGGAATGATCACATGGGAAGATATTCAGTAGAAGAATTTATTGAAATGACCGGTCAAAAGGACCTTGGAGAAGGTTTATTTGAGCTTGAAAGGGACAGGATGCTTGAGCTTAACCTTAATGGAAGGGTATGGACAAAGCGTGGCTCAATGGTAGCGTACCTTGGTGACGTGAAGTTCACAAGAGAGGGCGTACTCGAACATGGTGTTGGAAAAATGCTAAAAAAGGCAGTCACCGGAGAAGGTGTCAGCCTTACAAAAGCAGAAGGCCAGGGAAAAGTTTACCTTGCAGATGAAGGCAAGAAGATCTCCATACTCAAACTTGATAACGACTCCATTTTTGTCAATGGCAATGACCTTCTTGCTTTTGAAGATGGAATAAACTGGGACATCAAGATCATGAAAAAGGTTACCGGAATGCTCGCAGGAGGACTTTTCAACGTCAAACTTGAAGGTACCGGAATGGTAGCGATCACAACACACTATGATCCACTGACACTTAAGGTAACAAAGAACAGACCGGTCTTCACTGATCCAAATGCAACAGTTGCATGGTCAGGCAACCTGAAACCGGACCTTAAAACCGACATATCCCTCAAGACGCTTGTCGGACGTACAAGCGGGGAAAGTGTACAGATGGCTTTCAAAGGAGAAGGCTTTGTGGTAATACAGCCATATGAGGAAGTACCTTTCCAGGCAGCACCCCCTTCTTAAAAATAAAGAGCATAAAATAAGCGAAGGTGCAGCAATGCGCCTTCCAAATTAGATTTATCCCTTGGTAATGCACTCATATCGCACATCAGCACGACTTATTTTTGGTACATTACCCCACATTCCCATATATTCCCCCTGGACCACCAGAGCACCATCTATACCAGGAATACCTTTTACGACCTCGAATGCTTTCTCAACAGCATCCCGTCCGGTATCAGTTGAATTTGAAAGGGCGGTAGCCGCAGAGTCCGCCAGCGAGATATCATCCGAAAATATGACAGCAGCATCTGCCTGACCAAAACTTATGGATGGACCCACAGTACCAGAAGAAGTGCAGATCCCACGAATTTTTGAAGAAGGTTCAATTACAAGTCCTATATCCTTTATTGAAGAAGTTCCTGCATATATGCCAATGACAACCTGCCGGTCATTAATGATCGCAATGTCTCCGCCATTATCAACTATCGCATAAGAGGCACCTGCACCCACCATCGCTTCAACAGCAAGTGCTGATATTGTACCGGCAACGGCGCTCATGGGACCAATACCCATAATATTGCCTGCCTTTACAAGCCTCCTGACGACTTCCGGTGCATCCTCACTGCATTCATAGGATTCCAGTGTTATCTTAAAATAAGGATCCCGGAGGATATATCCCTCCAGTTCTGCCCTATGCAGAGCGATAGCATGCTTTGCTGCATCAATATGAGACTGCTCGTCACCAACAATGGTGACAATGGTCTCCTTGAGCTGAAAATGCTCTTTCATGATCCCGAATCACTGGCCAAGGGCCAGGGCGTTATGTGGGCACATTTTTAGACAGGTACCACACTGGATACATTTATCAGAATCTACCTCAATGCTCCAGTCATCTGCGAATGAGAATACCTTCACCGGACAGACAGAGATACAAGCACCACATTCCACGCACTCGTCCTCATCCCTATGTATCGGAGTATCAAGTACCACGACCTCAGCACCCCTGCTAACAAGGGAATCACGGATCTTCGTAAGCTGATCGGAAGGGATCTCAGCCACAACTTCACCGTGGATCGGATCAAAGTGTGCCTGGGAGATGTTCAGTAATGAACCTGTTTCTATAATCGCTTCTGCGAGGATAGGTGTTGTAACGATATCCGCAGCCAGATTTATTTTGATCATCATGTTTAGTGCCTCCTTGCGAGCAATTTGCTGATATCATCACTTGTGACTATACCTACAACATGCTTATTAGAATCGATCACAGGAAGTGCCGAAACATTATTGCTATCCAGTTTGAAAGCGGAAATGTCGATAGCTTCGTCAGGACTTGTTGTGACAACATTTCGGGTCATTATATCCTTAACAAGATCATATTCATCTTTTGCCACAGCCTTTGATATATCCCATGAAGTAACGATTCCTACAAGATGATTCCCACTATCTACTACAGGCAGATGGTTGAATTGCTTTTCCATGATAATCTTGGCAGCATCATGAAAACCTGCATCATCATGGATAGTTGTAACATCCGGGGACATTATATCCAGCACAAGTGGATTCACATTGCTCTGTTTCATTGCATTGCATGGTGTTGTCGTAGGGAGACGTTCCACAGGCATGCTTACAAAGAAATCACCGGCTTTGATCCAATCCTTTAGTTCATTGGCTATCTGACGCGATTTCTTGAAACTTGACATCGGAGAGGTCGGAACTTCTTTTCCGTCAATGTCTATAGAGCCTGAACGAAGTTCTCCATATGTGACTGTCCTGAGTGCCGGTCTATCCCTGCTGGGGATTCCGTAGTCAAGCAGGTTAGTGACAATATCATCATCTGTTATTGCAGTGGCTTTTGCGAGATCTTCATTGAGAATAGGGATTGGTATGCCCATTCCCACATAAAGTGATGTGCCATACCCTTCGAATGTTGCAGCACGTATATATTCAGAACTCATTTTCTTGAGGTCGCCTTTTAGCATCAGTGTCCCAAAACCTGCTGCAGGGGAGTGCTGTGTTCCTTCACCCACAATATACCCCTGAGTACCGCCCAGGAAAATACGCGTACCTGTACCAATGGTCTCATAGTTCGGATCATTGTGCATAGGTGAAAGCACCCCGGCACCGGAGTATGTAACATTTCCATAATGTGGTAGCAGGGAACCCATATAAGTGTGCAGAGTGTGATTTGTGCTGTTGGTCGCAGCATTATATTTCTGATAGGAATTACGCGGATTCAGCATGATCGCCTGATTCAGGTCATAGATATTGATGGTTGTATCAATAACCTTTCTTGGATAGCAATCAGTACCAGGAGATGTACCGTGCAGATCAATGGAATTACCGCGGATCAGATCCTCAATTACATGTGCACCGCCATATTCAATGCCCTTTGACCCGGATGGCTGTGTCGCACCTATATAGGCATCTACGGCAGCAACACCGGAATATGCTTCCACATCATTAAGCCATAGCTTGCCGATCCTGATAGGAGGTTCCGAGTGACCAAAGTTCAGCCAAACGCCTGAGGAGCACATGGCACCGAAGGTACCGGTTGTAACAACATCTACTTCTTTAGCAGCACCTTCTGCCCCTAATTCACCTACAATATCCACCATTTCCTCAGCAGTTACAACGTTAACGCTACCATCACGTATCCTGCCATTGATCTCATGAATTGATTTTTTGACCATATAAATTACCTCTGCATTATATGGAGTAATAATCAATCGTGCATATATTACTTCCGGTAATTTAAAAATTCAGGCAAATTAGCTTCAAGATCAAAAAAGAGACGAGGAAATTGATAATTTACAAGCTGGAAGCTGGAAGGAAAAATTTAAAATTAAAATTTGAAACTTAAATATCAAAAGTCAAAACCTGAAAATTAAAAGGAAAAAGAGAAAGAAAAAATCATTTTGGTAATGTTATATGTACAGTAGTACCAAAACCTTCCAGACTCTTCAACCATATCTTACCATTGTGGACATCAACTATCCTCTTGGACACATGCAGACCCAGACCTGTACCGCCATATATCCGTGTAAGAGACCCATCCACCTGATAGAAACTTTCAAAGACCTTATCCACCTTATCCTTGGGAATTCCAATACCATTGTCCTTCACACGGATATGAATATGATCAGCTTCATCCTGAACGGAAATTGATACCTCTCCTTCAGACATGAACTTGACCGCATTATCCAGAATATTGTTCAATGCAGTTGTCAGACGTTCTTCGTCACCACAGATGTTTGGAATGTTATCAGGGACTTCTTCTTTGAAGATTATATTATTTGCACCTACCTGGGCACGTGCACCCTCAATAGAATTGAGGATAAATCTCCTGACTGAAACTGTTGTGAAATTGTATTTGTATTTGCCTTCCTTTTCCATGCTCATGTAAAGCAAGGAATCAATAAGGCTTCTCAGTTTCTCAGCGTTTCTTACAACAGCATCGTTGGCTCTTTTCTGTTCGACGCTTAGCGGACCGAATTTCCCCTCACCCAGAAGTTCACTGAAACCTTTGATCGATATCATAGGCGTCTTCAGTTCGTGGCTGAGGTTTGCAAAGAACTCATTCTTCATTTTGTCGACGGATCGGAGATCTTCATAATCACCCTGCGTCTTCTCGAACAACTGGGCATTCTCGATGGCAATACCAATGTGTTTTCCCACGTGTTCAAGGACTTTTATGTTCTTCTCATTAATTGATTCATCGTCCGATATCTGCAAAAGAACAAAACCAATTACCTTATCCCTGGAATAGAGATAGAAGGTGAGATTACTTCTTGTTACAAAGCGGGAATCTTTCCTGACAACCTCTTCTGAGATAATGGCATGCTTTGGAAGGTCTGCAACATCCTTGAACATATCCTCTTCCTTAGAGTAAGAAATGTTGGATGCAAGATCATCTTCAGGTCCAATATGTGCCCTGAGGTTGGCCTCCCTTTTATCGTGATCGATAATATATACTCCACCTGAATCGATATCCAGAAGATCGCCGATCTCCATCAGGATCTCCGAAAGCAGGTCATCGATATCCAGTGACTCAGAAGCAAGTGTGACTGCAGAATAGAGGACTGAAATGTCACGCTCGTTGTCCGCGATCTCCATTTCGGCAAGCTTGCGACTTGTTATATCAAAAATGATACCATAAAAGTGGCTGATACTTTGATCACTATTCCTTTCGATCAAAGTGCTCTCGTATACCCATCGGACATCATTAGATTCTGTCAGAAGCCTGTATTCATAGTTGAACTGTTCTTTTCCTTCAGAAACAGCTTCATCGATCAGTTTCTGGACATTTTCCCGATCATCCGGATGCAATATATCATGATAAAGCAGAGTTCCGGATACAAAGTCCTCCTCAGTATACCCGAACTTTTCAACATTTTCGGTCACAAATTCTACAGGGCGACCTTCTTGCGCAGACCAGAAAAATATTGCTGCAGGACTCCTGTTAATGATAGACTCCAGCCGGACCCTTGTCTCAGCTGAATCTTTTATTTCTTCAAGAGACTGTTTCAGGATCGATTCCAGATCGACCTTTCCACGAATTCCCATAGATGTATCTTGTTCTTCATTCATACGACCTCATCCCATTGGCCAGATTGTAGACTGTATATAATCAATTGTGATACGCATATATAAATATGTATATGTTGAGATTTGTATAATAATAAATATACACCGATTGAGTTACGATTGTTAGCCAATTAAATAATTATTATAATTATGATGAGGCTGGTGCTGATAATTATACAATTAACCAGAAAAACACAGGAAAAGACAGGGTAAATTTTTAGAAGAGTGTGTCCAGATAAAAGTTGGATCCATTTATTGAATGGTATCATCCGGAAATTATCCCAAAAACTTATTAAAGGCAAAAGAGTATAGCCAGAAGAAATTCTTTACATCAATCAAACGCTTGGACATTAACTAAATACTTACAAATTTAATCGAGTTGATTATAGTGGCAATAGAAAAAGGAGACGTTATTAAGCTGTCATACACCGGAAAGTTCGATGCAAACCAGATCTTTGATACAACCAATGAGGATCTTGCAAAACAAAACGAGATCTACAACCCACGCGGCATGTACGGTGGCGACATAGTTATCGTAGGCGCAGGACACACCATTGCAGGTCTTGACGCTGATCTTGCAGGCAAGGAAGTTGGATACAGCGGAAACGTTGTTATCGCACCAGAAGATGGATTTGGCGAACACGACCCAAAACTTGTTGAGAACATTTCCATTACAAAGTTCAAAGACCAGAAAGCATACCCTGGCATGAACATCGAGATCGACAACAAGAGAGGTACCGTCACAAAGATCATCGGACGCAGGGTACGTGTTGACTTCAACCACCCACTTGCAGGCAAGGAAGTTTACTACGAGTACACCATCGATGAGAAGATCGAAGACGTTGCTGAGAAGGTAAAAGGTATTCTTGCACTCTACACCGGAGTCCCAGACCTTGAAGTAGAGGTCAATGACAATAAAGTATCCATTGAAGTACCAGCAATGCTTTCATTCAACCAGCGCTGGCTCATGTCAAAGGGAAGAGTTGCAGATGAACTTGTAAAGTACGTAGGTCTTGAGAAAGTAAGCTACGTTGAAACCTACCCGATTGAGACCCCGGCACCTGCTGTAGAGGCAGAAGCTGAGGAAGAGATCACAGAAAGTGAAGAGTAAACCTCTTCATATTCTTTTCTGAAGATCCGATACCGCATATCGGAGCAAAAGTATTATACCTGAAAACACTATTTAGGAACCATTCAATTGCTGAGGTAGCCAAGTGGACTACGGCGCCGGTCTTGAAAACCGGTAGTGCTAACGCGCTGCAGGAGTTCGAATCTCCTCCTCAGCGTAAAATCAGCAGTTCGATGCTTACACACTTTCACCCCATCTGGATCCTGTATATATTACAGAATTTTGATCGCTGAAGGTGGTAAGCATGGAACTGTATAAATATGAAAAGAAAATATCAGCAGCTGAAAAGCAAATTGCTGATTCCCCTTATTCTGCTACGAATAAATAACTTATTTTTGACTTTGAAAATACTATCTTTGCCGAAGGTCTATCCAATGCAAAGGTTCTCAAACATCTAAGTCAACTGCATAACCTGACACGTGTCGAAACGTTTGTATTTTGTGGAAGCATGAAAAGACGGCATGACAATTATTTAAGTTAAAAGTGTATATACTAATCAAAGACACAAGCAGAGGCAATAATTATGATGACCTTAGATTCAAACTTCTTTGAGCAATACATGTGGTATATACTGGGAGCAATCGCCTTTGCATTTGGGATTGGCTTGTTAGTACTTTATTTCTATTTGGATATGGTGAGATCGAGGAAGCAGAAGCGATGGTGATAGTGATGGTGATTGATGATATCACCATAAGGCACGTCATTATACTACCCTGACAGAAACCATCTTTATTTTGTGGACACTTGAGGTTCGAGCCTTATCCTCACATGATATCTCGGGAATATAGGTAACGTGACAAAAACGAACTACCAATATTTTCAAATTCATATTGTCTTTATCTTAATTTTCTGAATCTATATGTGTTACAATATCCCTTAATGCAAATGCTACCTCCACAAGTTTTTCGTATTCAATGATATCCGGTGTATCCTTTTCTGTATGTGTAATTGTTTTCATCAAAAAAGGTATGCTCTCCGAGGTAAATGCCATTGTTTCTTTGAGATCTTGCGCAAATATCATGTGGTCCCCGCTGTACCAGGAATCTCCCTCTGTTAAGCCTTTGTGTTTCGATAAAATTTTAGAAATGTTTTGTTTTGTTTCATCTGAACATTCATAGAATGAATAAGCAGTTTTACCTTTTTTGAAACCAACATCATCTATATTGATTGCCAGAATTATTTTATCAAACTCTTTTTGATACTTATGCAGGTAATCCATCTGTCCTGCTACACTGTAGTGATCCTCACCATTAAAAGCTACTATTTCAATACAAATATTGCTTTGATAATCGGAAAGCATTTTAGCAAGAAGTAGTAGTACCACGGTTCCTGAAGCATTATCCGATGCACCTGGTGTGCTGGCTCTTGCATCTATATGTGCACAAATGACAATTTTTTTATCGGCTTCTGAATTTTTCCGTGCAATAACATTACAGGCAGTTGAAGGAATTCTTTTGGAATTGATTTTTAGTTTAAACAGGTCCCCTGTTCTTTTTGCTATTTCTTTTCCAACAGTATCTTTACAATATCCAGAAGGAATGTCAAAATCACCATCTTCTATAAGAGGATAGGGATATATTGCCCCTACAAGGTCCGGATTGCGTTCTGTCGCAGTAATAATAGCTGCTGGTTTTTTTGTCTCCAAAAGGGAATATATTTTTTTGTGATGTTCCGGGTTATAGAAAACAAAATTTTTTGGCATCAGCTGTTCATCACAGATTTTACCTTTCATTAATAGGATCTTGTCTCCGCATTTGCATTTTTCTAATTCTTCAATGGTCGAAACTGTTTCTAATTCCGATTCTACATTGCATTCAAGAGAAAAAGGGCTTGGAAAAATTTCAAAAGATCCATCCCCGGATCCAAATGAAGATTTTCCACTCTCAAAATCCATGCAATTAAAGGAATCGCTTTCAATTGCATAGTCATAAGGCCTAATTATTTTTGCAAAGAAGTCCGTTGCTTCACGATTACCTGCCGAACCAGTGCTTCTGGTTGGTTTTACATCACATAAAGCGTTCAAATATACCTTGGCATTTTCTGAATATTCAGTATCCATCCTTTTTAGCCCCCACTCATTTAACTAAAATTAACATTGTTATATACCACGGACATCTTTAAAATTATTTCCCTGTGCCATAATCTCATTACTATCACTCACTGACCAGCTATTCACTCACATGCGCATTGAGAGTTAACGGCTTATCATTCCGCCATCCTACCTATTGTTGTGATTTGATCCAGCACATCAAGCTTGATATGGCCATGTACTACCCCGATCATCGGCATCTCTATTTGTAAAAGCTTAATGTTCGATTTTCCCATTTGTCGGATCAAAGTGCGTTTTTGTTCGATCTACTCACATTACGATGAGGTCTAGTCGTGTTGTTGGATGGGGATTTGTTGTTGATAAGAAAGATCCGGATCGATATGAGATCATAGGAGCATTGATCGCACTTGTGGGAGTTTTTGTCATGTTCTATATACCGCGTTGAACATATTCCTGATATATTAAGAACATTTATTAAATATTACTACGAGGCCTTAAATTTACGTATTTAATTGAGGTAGAAAGACTATGAAAATTTTAATTCGTCCGGAAGAAGAATGTGATATCAAAGAGGTAGAGAACATGACAAGGGAAGCATTCTGGGATCTGTATAAACCGGGATGTGTTGAACATCTTATTGTACACAATATGAGAAGATCATCTGATTTTGTAAAAGAATTGGATCATGTTGCATGTGATGGGGATAAGATCATTGGCAGTATTATCTATTCAAAAGCAAAAGTGATCAATAACGAAAACAAAGAATTCGAAGTTCTGTGTATGGGTCCTCTCGGAGTATTGCCATCATATCAAAATAAAGGCGTAGGCTCATTGCTGATGGAGCATTCCATTGAAAAAGCAAAGCATTTGGGATACAAGGCCATAATTATTTTTGGCAATCCGGAATACTATAAAAGATTTGGTTTCAAAAATGCCACAGAATATAACATTCAAACATCTTCCGGTGAGAACTTCGAGGCTTTTATGACATTAGAACTCTATGATGAGAGTCTGGATACGATATCCGGAAAGTTCTATGCATCAGATTCTTTTGAAATAAACGAGGAAGATCTGGATAATTTTGATAAGGGCTTTACCCCTAAAGAAAAACACGTTCTTGATACTCAATTATTTTAAACGAATGACCTATTTTCTATTAAGTATAGCAGAAAAGAGATCGCTTTTTGAGATTTGTTCATTCATAAAAGATCAAAAAGAGTGGTCCTTTTCGTGAAACACTCTTTTTCCTTCATTTTTCTATCCATATTCACTCAACAGCCATACAGATATCCAGAATATGATGCTTTTCCGGATGGTCCTCAGGATTATTCAGATATATCTCATAACTTGGCCTTGACATATCGATCTCAAGATTATTCTGCATCAGCCACTCAACGATCTTTTCCCATGCAGGACCATATTCTTCTGCTCCTGTCAGTTCTGCACGCATTACTACATATTTTCCACCAGGAAGTTTCTGCTTCTTGACCTCCCCCTCGACTTCAACATCATCGTCGATGGTCATGCACGCATCCAGCTTAAGTTCTTCCGGAGGTGTAACACCTGGATCATCATAATAAGCAGACATAAAAAGAGTATCCTGTCCCATCAATTGTTTCTGACCTGCCCAGTTGCCCAATTTCCCGAACAGCTCTGCAAAGACCTCGACATTGCCCACATAGTTGCCGACAAAGGAAACATATGCTACGGTTCTCCCCTCTATTTCTGCTATCCCTGGTTCGTTTATAATTTCCAAACTTATCACCTACTTTTAATTTCAAACTATTTTCTGTAATATGCACTATAAAAACTTATAGTAAGAGACGAACAGATCAACATTCTCCCCACATCTCCAGCCTCACCCCATGGTCTGCAATGTCCTTGTTCTCAACGATCAGTACTGCACCGTCGACCTGCAGCTTGGGAACAGCGGTTATAATAGTAAGAAGCAGAAGGCATAAGATAGCAATCATCACGATTACAACCATGACTGGATTTCTTCTTTGAATAATTCTACCTCAAGAATGAATCTTTCAAAGCAAGTTCCCTATGAACGCTCCAATAGTCATACCAATTGCCATAACTAAAGCAAATTTCCATTTTATTTCACTGAACATGAAATAACTGACAGGAATCGCAAGAATGAATGTCATTGCACCCCAGATCAATGGGTGAAAATGTGTCCCTGGCATAATATCATCCGGTTAGTGTTCCATAGTTCAGATCGTATCCAGAAGCTCATCCAGAGTAAGCGGTTCGCCGAAACTGGTAGCCTTCCCATCATCAGTCAATGTGAATTTACCCTGCGAAACACCAGTGACCATAAAGTGTTCAGGACCATGATCCATAGTATCGACCCATGTGTCATTTTTCAGGTAAAGGAATACTTTTTCCTCAGGCTTGAAGGAAGGCTCGTCCTCCACATCTATGACGACAATATCATCTTCGCCGCCCTGTGTTCTGACTATGATTTCTTTATCGACCAGTGGATTCTTGAGATACTCGTCCACAGTTATCACTACATCGGTATAGAGAACATCATGCCATCCCAATTCACTGATATCATCGGGCGGCCTCTCACCATCTTCAGTGTTCCATTTGCTTGGCAGGATCTCCTTTACCGTACCTATAAGGATCACGTCGGACCGATCGCTCATCTCTTCAGGACTCACATATTCAAGCTCAGCACTGATTGACATCGTAGCTTTATCTCTGTTCTCACTTGATTGATCGGTCGCTGTTTCATTAGCTGGTCCAGTGCTTTGCTCGCCTTCTGTGCTGATGCTGGTGTAAAGAGCATCTTCACTTGACCCTCCTGCTGTTGATACTATATCACTGTTTTCAGCATGGATATCATCAGACACTTCGACAAGGGACTCAACTCCGGTTTCGTTCCCATTCTGTTTTGCGATCTCAAGTCCTGCAGATGCTAAAATCATCACACATACCAACAGCAATCCAAAAATTAGCAGGTATCTTTCCTGAGTTCCAATCTTTGACATTTTGATCTAAACTCCCAATTTCACATTCAAAAACAATGTAAAAATATTCCACTATTTTATTTAATAATTTTGCTAATGTCTTGATTAATAGTTTTGTCTAAAATAGCTATTGAAACATGAAACCGAACATTAACCGGATTGATCAAACTGTTTGTGAGGAAAATGTTAAGAGACAGAAGAACAAAAATAAATATGTGAGGTATCACGAATGGAAAACAGGAATATCTTCTGGATCTTTGGGATCCTCCAGAGCATTACACTCGGAGCAATAATTTATCTGATCTTCAGGTCACTGAACATGATAAGCGAGATCGAAGTGATCGGGGCGGATACTCAGATCCTGCTAAGCACTTTGTTCCCACTGTTCTTGCTGATCGTGGAATATACCATATATTCAAAGGACTAAAAGGAAAAAGTGCAGAGGAGCCTCAGCCAAACCGAGGTCCGCCTACATCAGCATTATTGTTGTAGCCCCGGGATTCCCAGTATCCTTCATAAGGTTCATCTGTGACCTCGATGCTGGTTATCCATTTTCCCCATTTATAGCCATACTTTCCTTCTGCCACAAGCTGGAATGGGAAACCTCTATCCTCTGGAAGCGTCACATCATTCAGCTTATACCCGAGGATGATGTTGTTGTCAACAAGATAGTCCAGATCATGAGCTGTGGAATAGCCATCTTCGGAATAGAATATCACAGTGGTAGCCCCGTCCTGCACACCTGCTTCATCAAGAAGTGTCTTTACAGGAACACCAGTCCATTTTGCAGTAAAGCCCCAGCCTTCGACACAATCAAGGATCACAACCTTTGAAACGTTCGGGTATGAAGTAACCTGACCATAGGTAAGAGATTGAGGATCATCCACCATTCCATCGATCCTTAGCAGGTATGTGTCCTCATTTATACGCTGAGTCCCCTCTATGGCATTGTTCCTCTGTTCACTAATCGGTGTAAGCTCTACTCCCTGATATTCAAGGATTTCCACTTCATCCCCATAGACCCCATCATTTCCATCATCCGTATCCGAAGATACACAGCCTGAAGATAATATTACCAGAGATACAAGAAATACCATAATTACATTAACTGTCCAATTCATACGCGAACCCTCCCTAAGAAGGATTGATGCTTATGGATAAAATATCTTTTGTGAAAGATCTTCGTTGAAGGGGTCTGTGAAAGGACTGATAAATTTGAAGGACGAAACTAAATATACCATATGAACAGAATTTGTGTGGGGAATCAGAGTGGCAGAAACAAAAGAAGTGCTTCATCGATATAACCGCTATTCACATGTTTACGACCTTTTTGAAGGCATAATGGAAAGGCTCGTCTTTAAAAGATGGAGACCCGAGGTATTCTCAAAGATCGAAGGCAAATACCTTGAAGTGGGATTCGGAACAGGAAAGAACTTTAGCTATTATCCAAGGTCCGAAGGTGTGCATATGGTGGCCATCGACCTCTCCCCCGGAATGGCAGCAAAATCAAAGAAGAGAGCCACAGGAATCGATGTCGATCTGATACTGATGGACGCACAGAATCTTGCATTCAAGGACAATGTATTCGATTCTGTCGTCACGACCTTTGTTCTTTGCTCAGTTCCTGATCCGGTAAAAGGTGTAGAAGAATTTGTGAGGGTGTGCAAACCTGACGGGAAGCTCATCAATCTGGAGCATGTCCGCACAAGGAACCTCCTGATAGCTTTTATGCAGGATATCATGAACCCTGTAACAAACGGCCTTTTCGGCTTCAATGTGAACCGCGACACAAGGACAAATATAGAGAAAGGTGGAGCAACGGTCATAGAAGATAAGCATATGACCATTACAGACATATTCAGGCTTTTCATTAGCAAGCCAAATAAGTAACTCAAAAATGCTCATAACTGATAGATGTAACATATCGAAAACGATAGTGTTATAAATGATTAATCATTATAGATATCTTCGCTCAACTATAGAACAGAAGAGGTGAAAAGTAAATGGAAGACGATTACGATGAACTTGATGATATGATAATGCAGAAACCTTCAGAAGGAGAAAGGGTAAAGAAAGAGCATGAAATGCTTGACAAAGCAGCATCCCACCCCATAAGAAGGAAAATGGTTGGTGCCATCGGTGCTTTCGGTAAACCGGAAGACCAGCTCAAAGCAGAAGTCGAAGTTGACGACAATTCCTTCAAGTACCACATGGACTTCCTGAAAAATGCCAACATCGTAGTGATCAAAGAAGACATCTACAGACTTACTGATGCCGGTATTGACCTGTTGGCGGCAACCGAGCACCACAGGGACTCCTGAAGAAGCTATTTACGAAAGGAGGATGTGTATGCATCCTTTTTTTGTTGATTATTTTTCTACATCATTCGTGAAGAAGAGTTTATACGTTGCATTTTCTATACTGAGCAGTTACATGTACATGTGTGATAACATCACGACTGATGAATTAGGAAAGAGATTTTTCACAGTGTCCTTTTTCGGAAATCTATATATTTACTGCCAGAGATACTTTATTGGAAATATATTTTAGTCTTATGTGCTGGTGGGAATAAATGGAGAAATTTTTTGAAACTATATTTAATTCCGTAAACGATGGAATTCTTATCTACGACCTTGAAGGACGTTTTTTGGAAGTAAACCAGATAACTTGTGATAATCTGGGATATCAAAAGGATGAATTGTTGCAAATGACGGGAATGGATATAATACCCCCAGAACTTGGAGAAAAATTCATTGGGCAAATTTTTGAAAAAATGAATCAAGGGGGCGGAATTATTGAAACTATGGGTCGATGCAAAGACGGTTCATTGGTACCAATTGAATTTAATATTCGCCCAATTAAATACAAAGGAAACCCTGCCATTCTAGCCGTTGTCAGAGATATAACCGAACGCAAGAAAGCAGAAAAGGATTTGCGAGAAAGTGAATATAAATTCAAAACATTGTTTGAAAATGCCAATGATGCAATTTACTTAACTGGCCTTAATGGTCAATTATTGGAAGTTAATCAGATGGCTTGTGACCAACTGGGATACAGCCGAAGTGAGCTTCTCCAGATGAAACCACAGGACATAGATGTAATTGATGATTTAGAAAAGGTCGGGGCTCGAATCAATAAGATACTTCAGGATGAACATATCATCTTTGAAACAACTCATGTTCGAAAAGATGGTTCCCTTATGCCGGCTGAGATTAGTTCTCGACTTATTGACTATAAGGGGAAAAAGGCTATTCTTGGCATCTCACGAGACATTAGCAAACACAAGAAAGCAGAAGAAGCAATGATCAATTCCAAACTTGCTGCGGAGGCTGCTAACCATGCCAAATCAGAATTTCTCACAAATATGAGCCATGAACTAAGAACCCCTCTCAATTCGATCATCGGATTCTCGGATATACTTTGTAGTGAGGACTTTGGTGCCTTGAATGAAACCCAGAAACACTATCTATATAACGTTAATAAAAGTGGTAAGCATCTTTTGGAACTGATCAATGATATGCTGGATTTGTCAAAGATCGAAGCTGGCAAGATGAAGCTATTTCCCGAAAAGTTTGTTGTTCTTGACACCATCAATGGAATAAAATCTACAATGTTACCTCTTGCAAAAAAGAAGGACATTGACCTTAAATGCAGCATCAATATCGAAGATTCTATAATAGTCGCAGATGCATTGAAGTTCAAGCAGATACTGTATAACCTTGTAAGCAATGCAATCAAGTTCACAAATCGTGGAGGATCTGTGACGATCGGAGTAGACAGATCTGATGATCAAATTTTTATTTTTGTAGAAGACACCGGATCAGGTATCTCACAAAATGACCAACAAAAACTGTTCGATCCATTTATCCAACTGAATTCATCACTATCAAAGGAATATAATGGCACAGGCCTAGGTCTTGCCCTTGTAAAATATTTTGTCGATATGCATGGCGGGAAGGTTTGGGTAGATAGTGAAGTTGGAAAAGGAAGCACCTTCGGGTTTAGCATACCAACAAATTTAGAAAATACATCTAGTTATTAATGTTATAATATTAGATCGAATACACCTGCTTTAGTAAATAGAACCTTATATTTTGTTAGCAAACGCGAACATTAATCGTTCTCTTTTCCTACTTCGATCTCAAATAGCCTGCGACAACAGCTACAATGTTGTATATGGCTGCTATGATGAAACCTAAATGGTTTATAGGATGTCTGGAGGATAGGGACTATTAGTATCGATCCAATGCAAAGTCAGAGTTCATACTATCCCCATATAAACTTGATCCATCCAGGGAAGCAACGTCAATTATTTTTTGGAATTGCTGGAATGTTACCAACCTGCCTCACAGCAGTATCTTAGCCAGTATCGGAGCAAGGAACACAGTCACCAATCCGGCAATACCAATAGCAAGTCCACTCATGGCCCCTTCCGCCTCTCCCATCTCAACGGCCTTGGTCGTGCCCAGGGCATGAGATGAAGTTCCTATGGCAATTCCGATAGCCACCTTGTCTTCTATTCTGAACAACTTGCATATCAGGGGACTAAGCAGAATACCTGCTATTCCGGTGAAGATTATGCCTGCAACCGTTATGGATGGCATACCGCCAAGCTGGTTCGATATCTCTATTCCGATGGGCGTTGTAACTGATTTTGGAATCATGGAGATGCTTAGTAGATGATCAAGCCCGAACATCCTGCACATGACAATTATGCTCACAATACCTGCTGTTGAACCTACAACGATCCCTGTAATTATTGGAACGACATTTTCCTTAAAGATACTAATTTTCTTATACAGAGGTACCGCCAGGATGACAGTAGCAGGGCCAAGGAAGAAAGATATGAACTGCCCTCCCCTGTTGTAATCATCAAAGGTTATATGAAAACTTAATAGAAAAGCCATTATCACCAGCATGCTAAGCACGAGAGGGTTTAGCAGGGGAGAAACTGTCTTTTTGTAGAGTAAGCTGCCTGCATAGAATGTTAATAAGGATATACCAATACCAAAGATCGGAGATCTCACCAGGGAAGAAATTATTTCACTCAAAGGATTTCCTCCTTTTCATCAGTATCTGTACCGTTATACCGGTCACAACTACAATGATGATGGTCGAGACCACAGATATGAACAACAAGGCAGTCCATTTTCCTTCTAGTATGGAGAAACAGGTTATCAACCCCACAGCTGCCGGTATGAAAAAAAATGAAAGATGCTTTAACAAGAAGTTGCTTACATCTTCGATCATGGATAGCTTAAGGATACCAGTCAGTAGCAGTGCCAGTAATAGCAGCATACCCAACACACTTCCGGGAATCGGAAGGTTAAGGAAATTATGGATAGTATCACCCACAAAACATATAGCGAGAATTATAACGAACTGAACGATACGCTTCATTGAATCACTTTCATAATATGTGCAAACTCGAAGATATTGGTGTTAGGCGGGTGTAAGGTCAGTAGCAGACAATAGAAGTTTCGGTCCATGCATTAATTCATGGACCTGATGAAAGAAAGTGCTCAATTACTGCTGATTTCCGGGCTTATCTGAATTTCGACCAGAGCTTCTATTTGGACTTTGACCAGACTTTTTCTTTGTCTGATTTCGACCCTGGCTTCTATTGGTATTTTCTGATCGTCCAGTTTTGCTTTCTACCTTTTTAGCCTTGAAATTTCCTTTTTTAGCTTTGCCTTCTACCTTTTTAGGCTTGCTATCTCCTTTCTTAGCTTTACCTTCTCCCTTTTTGCCTCTGCCCCTGCCTTTACCTCCGGTGCTTCCCTTTCGCCCTCTCTGTTGTTTTGGAGCTGGCTTTGCTGCATCACCTGTGGCATTCTTTGCCTTTTCAGAATGATAATTATGTTCAGCGACCTCGATATCCATGTTGGTAAGCTTTTCGATATCACGAAGGAAGTCACGCTCATCCGCTGCACAGAAAGAGTATGCTGTTCCGTCAGCTCCTGCTCTTGCTGTACGTCCTATGCGGTGCACGTAGCTCTCAGGGATATTCGGCAGGTCATAGTTAATTACATGTGATATGTCCTCGATATCGATGCCACGAGCAGCTATGTCTGTTGCGACCAGTACACGCAGGTTTCCGGACTTGAAACTCTGAAGTGTTTTTGTACGGTGGGTCTGGGACTTGTTACCGTGAATAGCCCCGGCAGGAACATTGTTCTTGTTGAGCATCTCAGTGACCTTGTTAGCACGGTGCTTTGTGCGTGTGAATATGAGAACACACTCCAGATGCTCACCCCTTAGTAAGTGTAACAGTAATTCGTTCTTATCTTCAGAATCCACGAAAAATATGAACTGGTCTATGCGTTCAACAGTTGTTGCCTGGGGAGTGACCTCTACATGCGCAGGATTCGTTAGCAGTTTTCTGGCAAGAGTGGATATATCCGGGGACATAGTAGCTGAAAAGAAAAGCGACTGACGCTTTTTTGGCAGCATTCCAACAACTTTGTAAACATCATTGAGAAATCCCATGTCAAGCATTCTATCTGCTTCATCAAGTACAAAGTATTCCACATTTGAAAGGTTGACATGTCCCTGCTCTATCAGGTCCAGCAGTCTGCCAGGAGTTGCTACAAGGGAATCCACACCCTTTGAGAGAGCTCTTACCTGTGGTGTCTGACCAACCCCTCCGAAGATCACGGTATGCTTGAAACGGGTGAATTTGCCATACGTAGCAAAGCTATCCCCGATCTGTGCTGCAAGTTCCCTTGTAGGTGCAAGCACAAGCACCCGAGGAAATCTAGGACGTGGTGCCTTGTAAGATGCAGACATATTGTGAAGAATTGGCAATATGAATGCAGCTGTCTTGCCTGTACCTGTCTGAGCAATACCTATCATATCCCTGCCATTCAACAGATGGGGAATGGATAGTTCCTGAATAGGAGTAGGTGTTGTATACCCTTCCTCGGACAATGCCCGCTGAAGCGGGAATATTAAATTTAGATTCTCGAATGACACGTTATACCTCGGGTTAAAGTTAAAACTCGTTGAAAATTGATCCGACTCATCTTATCTGATAAGAAAAGATCATGCTGATTTATGGGTAAACCCTTACAGTTAATTGCGTACAGTAAAGGCCTGTGAATTTAATGATAATATTATTGAACACTTTTAATAATATCAAACAGGAATCACAAAGCAGATCCTATAGGTCCGATCATTAAAAGTTACCATATGTATGCTTGTATCTCCCTCATGAGTAAATGATCGACCACTTTTTGCTTGTTGATTCTGATAAGTAAATGTTTAACAGAACAAAATGTCCAGATAAAAATAATAAAAATGTAAGAAAAATAAGAATGGAAGATCAAAAACTTGATCTGCCAAACGTGTTTAATTAATTAGAGTAATTAAACGAGTTCGCCAAATGCGAATTTTCTCATTACTTTGGTAACTTTGATTGTTACTTCGTCGCCAACTTTTGTGCTTGGGACAAAGATTACAAAACCGCTTACTCTAGCGATTCCATCGCCTTCTCTTGCGGTATCTTCAATTGTTACGTCGTATGTTTCGCCAGCTTCTACTGGAGCAGTTGATTCCATGTTGTTGAACAAATATTTCACTTCCTTTAAAGTGCTTAAAAAGATAATAAACAGACTCTAGTAAACATACGAAAAAATAGTAAATACAGTTAAGGAAATACCATCTAGACCTATAATTTATTAAATTAGTTTTTGCCTCTAAAAGCACTCCTACCAAGTAATCATAGTATATAACTCTTTTGCACAACAACTCCATAGTTCATACGGTTATTAGAAAAGGTAGCATTGGGAAAAATTAAATTGCATGAATTAAAATTGTATAAATTAAAAGAGGCCTTTTAGGATTTATACGTCATTAGCCTCTTTTTCGTTTACTTGCTCATCACTAACTAAAATACCATCTTCAAGAGTAATAACCCTGTCAACATACTCAGTATGCCACGGTTCATGTGTTACCATTATAATTGTCTGTCCATAATTGTCATTCAATTCTTTGAACACATCCAGAACTTGTTTTGAGTTTCTGGTGTCCAGATTTGCACACGGCTCATCAGCAAACATTATATCAGGCTTTTTGGCTATGGCCCTTGCAATCGCTACCCTTTGTTTTTCCCCACCGGATAATTCATCAGGAACCCTATCATATTTATCTTTCATACCAACCTTGTCTAATGCTTCAAGAGCAGTATTATAGGATTCCTTTTTTGATTTCCCTTCCATCATGGAAAGCACATAAACGTTTTCTGCAGACGTCATTTCATTAATGAGCGCATAGTCCTGGAATACATAACCGACCTGTGTCAGCCTGTAATAGCTTCTTTCGGCTTCAGGTAAGCTGGAAACCTGCAATCCCCGAATGGTGTATTCTCCGGCGGTCGCATCGTCCAACAAGGCCAGGATCCTTAACAGGGTCGTCTTTCCGCTACCGGATGCGCCCATAATGGCTACAAATTCCCCTTTATTTATTTCGAACGAAACACCATTGAGAGCCTTGACAGCAGTTTCTCCTGACCCATAATATCTTTTGAGGTCTTTTACAACGATCATATCATCTTCCCCATATGGCTTTGAGTATGCTCTCTTTTGATACACTCCATGCAGGAAGTGTGCCGGCTATTACTGATAGTGTAAGCATTGTAATTATGCTCTGGATCAACAGCATAGGATCTATCACGGGCCTTATTTCCATGGTCTCATAGAATACCACCGGATTTGCCTGGAAATAAAGCATGAGTGAGAAGTATAGGACCAATCCTGCGATTATCCCTAAGGAAACATAGAACATGCTAAGGAATGCATAGGATAGTACTATTGATCTTGGGGTAATGCCTACTGCTTTTAAAATGCCGATCTCTTTTTTCCTGTTAAGTATGTTGATATAGATTATGATAAGTATCAGTGCTGCACCAACGATCAGGCTCACGAACTTGGACATGACATCTATAGCGCCCATGCTTTGCATTGCCTGCTTTATGAGGGTCTCTGATTTATCAGCCCATGTGAAGACCTTCTCATTCACCCCGGCGTCCCTTATCTTGTTCTTCATCTGTTCCTCAGTGCCTTGCTCGTCGATCCTTACAACCACAGTAGTAGCTTTACTACCTTCCAGACCATACACATCTTCGATCTCTTTATAGTGAACCAGTGCATTGAGATCAACAAGTTCAAAATTTCCTTCCATGATGCCTTTGACCTTATAGGTCCTTTTCACACCATTACTGTATGTTACATCAACAAGCGATCCTACTCTGGCTTCACCAAGGTCATCATATATTTCTCCAAAAGTTGTACTTGTGCCTGATATTATAGAACCAAGGATGATCTCATCCCTGGAAAGCTCACCAAGGAAATCCCCTTCTTTGATAATATATGGGTATTGTGAGATCTCATACTCTTCCGCCGGAAGCAAACCGGTCACCGTTGACCCCACCACTTTTTGTTTATGCTCTATCGAGACACCCACATCCAGTCTCTTTGTTGCAGCCCTTACACCTTCAACTGCCCGGACCTTCTGCAGGACACTATCAGCATCGTTGATGTAGGTATTATCGCCTGAAGGTTCAATGACAACGTCCCCGTAAGGGTAGTCCTGCATAAATCCAGTAAATAGAACAGTCATTCCCCCTATCATTGATGGAAGGAACACTAAGTTCATAAAAATGAGCGAGAGAACAAAAACTATGAACATCAGTGTTTTTTTGTTCCCTCTTTTTATGCTGCTTGCTGCAATGAGAGCCCCCACCCTGATATCGTTGATCATATTGGAGACCTCTTATTCTTCTTTGTCAGCAGAGTTATCATTGCCTTCCATTAACTGTTTGATTATCTCATCCTTTGACTTTTTAGTCCTGTAATTATTGTAGATCAATCCCCCAATAACTGCTAGGACAAGCAATACGATCGCAGCTGTTCCTACCCCACTGTTACTTTCCAGAACAATGACATTGATCACCGTGTCGACCTGCTCTTCTCCAAAATCATCAATATACGTAATTGTCACAGGGATCTCATATTCCCCTGCTTCATCAGCTATGAAAGTGATAACCGCAGGTCCGTCTTCGTTCGGATCAAGAGTTCCTATAAAGGATTCTTTTAAGCCCATGAACGGATGGTCAGCATAGACCCTTATTGAATTTATTGTCCTGTCACCGGAGTTTTCGATCCTCATGGTCAATTCCACAGTATCATCCACGTAAGGAAGAACAGGATCTACCTTCACAGATGCAAGGTTCAGACTTCCTTTTTTGTCAAGCACGGTTATTTTAATGTCATATTCATCTTTTTGTTTGCCAAAATCATCTTCATAATAAATAATAACAGGTATCTCAAACTCCCCGGACTTGTCTGCCTTGAATTTGAACAATGCAGTTTGAGTGCCGTTCATGCCAAGAGTTCCAATTGTAGAATTCTTAATTCCTTCAAACTCATGATCCAGGCTAACTGATACAGATTTTGCAATCGCTTCACCGAAGTTATCTATACCCAATTTTAGATCGACCGTATCCCCCTCATAGATGTATTCAGGATTGGTTTCCACAGAAGATATCCTCGGTTCTGCATCTTCACCTGTCACCCTCACCTCAATATCATAATATTTTGTTGTTGTGAGAGCCATATTTGCATGTGTCAATTTCATCTTTATGATATGAGGACCAGGATTAGCATCAGGAGTTGTCCTCATGTGATATACAAGATGCCTTTCACTTGTACTATAATGTAATTTCGAAATTGTAGTCACCAGATCTTCCGTAACGATGATATCAGGAGGAATGCTGATTATCTCAAAGGTAATGTCTTCGGGAGCTTTAGAACCACAACTCTCGAGATCAATAGCCAGGATGAATTCTTCATCGATACCTACCGGATCAGGGCTTATTTCCTATACCTGTGCTTCTACGCATATATATCCGGAAGTAGACGATTCAGCAGTAGCGGTTCCAGTCAGGATAACTGCAAAAACTAATAAGAGCAAATATGTTAATTTTGTATTCTGCTTCATGTTCTATTCTCCCCACTTCGAATCTTTTCTGTAAATTCAATAAGATTTTTTAAAATCAGATCTAATGCGATCATTTGATGATGGTAATCTTCAATTATTTTGAGTACTTCTTCTGAGCCCTCTGCTTTACTATTCTTACATTTTTCAATTATTGCAGGAAGATCTTTAAGTGCAGGAGCGACCATGAACTCGCTCTTGGATCTTACTGCATTAATGGTCATTGTCAGCATATCTCTTTGAACTGAGAAGTACAATTTCTTTGAACCGGATCTCTTTGTTTTTTCCACTAATTTAATTCCACTAAGCATTTTCATTTCCGCACTAACTGCTGAAAAACTATATCCGGTCATTGCAGAAAGTTCATCCAGGGTTAGCAGATCCGGTGCAGAATAAAGTATTGCAAGCAATTTCGAGGAAAGTTCATCAAGTCCGTAGGACCTCATCCCCTGATATACAAGATCCTCAAATTCTTTTTTTGCGGTTTTCATTTCAACGCCTTATTTACATGATTTCCAGTAATTAATAGATATTGTGGATGTTGGATTTATATGTTACGACAATGATATCTGAGGCATTACATCATAAACTATTTATCCTATCTGACGATATTTAGACATATGGACTGGTATGTAGCCGAAGCTGTGGATAAAGCATTGTCCCGAACAAAGAAATGCCTTTTTGAGCCCTTTGATTTCTGGAAATGGATGAAACTCGCGATCATCGTTATGCTTATCGGTGGTAGTGGGAGCAATTTCAACGGTAGCGGCAATAGCTATTCGTCCAATGATTACGACTTCCAAGATTCAGGTCCGTTCGAAGGATTCGCTGACTCGTTCGGAGAACTGGCCGACCAGATCCCCACCAGTGCCCCGGACCTGGGATTGATAATCGCAATAATACTATTCATATTTGCCCTTATACTGTTCTTCTCATACGTCTCAAGCGTAATGGAGTTCGTGTTCGTTGACTCCCTGGTAAGCAATGAAGTGAAATTCTGGGAATACTCCCGCAAATACCTGAGAAAAGGTCTGGGACTGTTCGCATTCAGGCTATTAGTAGGCATCCTTCTGCTTGCCATCATTGTGGCCATGGCCCTCCCATTTGTACTGCCGTTGATAGTCTCTTCAGGCCAGAACTTAGAAGAGACCATAATGATTGCCATTGTTTCCGCAATATTCCTGCTGATCGGCATAATCCTGATAGTAGCAATAATCGGAGGCATCATCAGTTCATTTATCAACCTCTCGATCCCTGTTGCCATTTACACCGAAACCGGCATCTTCCGTGCATTCGCCAACGTCCTCGGACAATTCAGGAAAGACTGGAAGCAAATAATCGGCTATTGGTTCGGAAGAATGATACTTGGTATTGCTGTTGCGATCATAATAGGTATACTCTTGTTGTTAGTGATGATCGCAGTGGGCCTATTCCTCCTGCTCGCAGACCTCCTGTTATACTTCATCCTCACAACGATCATGCCCGGATCAGAAATCGCCATATGGATAATCCTCGTACCGATAATTCTGATAGAGCTGGTAATTTTCATATTCCTGCTTGCATTGATCGCCCTGCCTGCAAGTGTGTTTATGAAGTATCACATGATCACGTTCCTGCAGCAGTGGTATCCTGAAGTGGAAATTCCTTTATTTGATGTAGAGTGGGTCGATGAGGAAAAGGAAGGAGAAGAGGAAGAAGATAGAGAAGCTTGATAGATATTATGAACAAGGTTACCGAACACTTTGTGGAAACCTGTATTTACCTTCTGGCAGTAACCGAGCATCACAAGGAAGTTTGAAGAGAAGAGTTATGAAAAAAGGATGCCTAAGCACCCTTCTTTTTTTGTATTGTTGTATTGAGAAGAGCTTTAGCTTTGTATTTTATAGAGACTTGAGGTTCGAACGATTTTAAAGTAAATAGAATAAAAAGAATTAGTATATAATTATTCGAATACTCAAATAATTATATATGCTTATAAACCTACATGACTTCAAAAAGGGGATGTAAACTTATGAGTGAACAGAAGATAGAGATTGTGAACTTTGGAATTGAAAATGATAAGTTTGAAGAAGCTGTTGAGGCTTACAAGAAGTTCCTAAATGAGCAAGGTGTTTACTGCCATGGTGGAAAGTATTCACCTGAAGGAAAGCTTTTTGTGGAACCAGCTACGGAATATATCGAGTATTGCCATATGGGTGGAGAAGTACCTGTATCCTACGATCAAGAGACGGATCCTGGTGTAACATTCTTTATGACCACCTACAATGATAAGGTGTTTTTCTTTGATAATATCGAGGATGCAAAGGCCTTTTGGAGTGTTTTAGATGCAGTTGATGGCGGAACCTCATCTGTTGTAATGGGAATGTGAAATTCAAAAATTTATATTACTCCGATCATAAGGACTTTGCTCTTGCTGTAAAGAGTAGTATGCCCACTGAATAAGCCGGGATGGTTCTGGAACAGCATATCACCCTTAGCTTTCCCGATCATATCTTTATAGAATATGCCATCCCCGGAAATCACGTATACTGATGCCATAATTATCCATCAGATGTTTTTCAGATACCGATAAATTCATATTCTAACCAACCCAATCATTGACACCAAACCATGTAGAGTGATTAATATGATAAGTGTCAACGAAAAGGGATTAGCTATTATTGATGAGATGTTAGACTGGGAAGAAGAGATCAAGGTCGAATCAAAGGAACTTGAGAACGGCGCTACCATCATTGACTGTGGTGTCAATGTAGAAGGTGGATATGATGCAGGTATGTACCTCTCACGCCTCTGCCTTGCAGATCTTGCAGAGGTCTCATACACAAAGGTCGATCTGGATGGCCTCCCAGTACCTGCTATTCAGGTTGCTACAGACCACCCGACAATAGCATGCATGGCATCCCAGTATGCAGGATGGAGAATTGCAGTAGGTGACTATTTTGGAATGGGATCCGGTCCTGCAAGGGGTCTTGGACTCAAGCCAAAAGAGCTCTATGAAGAGATCGGATACAAGGACGATGCAGATGCAGCAGTTCTCGTAATGGAATCCGACAAGCTCCCTACCGAAGAGATCGTTGAATACATCGCAAAGCACTGCAGTGTCGAGCCACAGAATGTTTACATCGCAGTCGCACCAACCTCATCAATTGCAGGTTCCGTGCAGATCTCCGCAAGGGTCGTTGAGACAGGTATCCACAAGCTCGAATCAATCGGCTTTGACATCAACACCATCAAGAGCGGTTTCGGTGTCGCACCTATCGCACCTATTGTCGGAGATGACACAAAGTGCATGGGTTCAACCAATGACTGTATCATCTACTGTGGTGAGACATACTACACCGTTGAATACGGAGACGCAGAGAAACTTGAAGACTTCGTAAAGAAGGCACCATCAAGCACATCCAGGGACTTCGGCAAGCCATTCTACACAACCTTCAAGGAAGCAGGTTTCGACTTCTTCAAGGTCGATGCCGGTATGTTCGCTCCTGCAAAGATCACCATCAACGATGTCGCAACCAAGAAGTCATTCACCAGCGGTCGCATCAACCCTGGCATCCTTCTCGAATCCTTCGGCATCAAGAACGTATAAATTCATTAACTGAATATGCAGCCATTACGGCTGTATAACTTTTTTTATTGGAGTGATCATGGAAGTAATCAATAACGCCAGTGGAATCGGCGGACTGCTGACATCCTTCAGAGAACTTGTGAAGGATTCAAAAAGAATTATGTTCATTGGAACCACCGGTTTCTGTACCCCATTTGCAGAACTTATGGCATACGTGATAAGGGATGCACCAATTGAAGTCGGATTCATTCCTGACATCAGGCACCACGAAGCAAAAGCAATTGTATCAACACCCAGCGGCATGCAGATCGGCGATGATATTGACCATCATGCAGACACGGTCGTGCTTCTTGGCGGACTTGCAATGCCAAAGATGAAGATCGATGTTGAAAACATAAAAGAAAATCTGGACGACATTCTCGAAAGTGCTGAGAACACACTCGTTATCGGTATATGTTTCCAGTCAATGTTCGATACCCAGTGCTGGATCGGACCGATCGACTTCGATTATATCATCGATTCTGATCTTTCCGCAAGTACGATCAAGTTGTGAACTAAGGGCACAGCTTCTCTTTCTTATTTTTATTATTTTGGCTATCACTGACAATTGTTGTTACAATTATGTGACCATCATTGCATAAGATATCGCGGCATCGGCCATCATTTAATGAAAGCGTCCACCACAACATGCCAGACCCCGGGAGAATATTTCTTGATACGGTGGCATCCGCGTATCTCAACATCCCTTCCAAGAGCAGAAGCAGCCTCTTTTATCCTCTGAATAGGACGCTCAAAAACAAGTACCTCAGGAGTGGTCTCATGATAATGGAGCATACCACCTTCCTTTCGGATGGCTCCTATACCCCTATCCAGATAGTGATGAGTGATCCCCACATAACCCATGATCACCCTGTCAGCGATTCCCTGCGGTGTGACCTCTGCACAATCCCCATTAATTGCCTCGACAATTCCCTCGAGGTGGTTCAGCCGTATATTCTCAAGCAGGTAATTGTAGGAAACCGGATTCAGCTCAATGGAATAGACCTTTTTGGGTTTACCATGAACTGCAAGAGGGATCGAAAAGTAACCAATTCCCGCGAACATGTCCACAACAACCTCATCCTTACCGAGCTTGCTCATGCGCTTTCTTTCAGCAAGATTCCCCTTTGAGTACATGATCTTCGTAGCATCCAGTTTGAAAGAACATCCATGCTCTTTCTGGATAGTTTCAGTTTCCTCACCGATGATGATCTCGCGTTCGGGCTCCCTGAAAGTGCCTTTTATGCCGAAATCCTGTAATACACACCTGCATCTCGGATTTATCTCAAGGAGTTTTCTTGCGATATCCTCCCTGTAGCTTTGCAACTCCTCAGAAATACTCACGATAACAATATCGCCAAGTACCTGCCATCCAGATGGAACACTACTAAGCAGCTCTTCAGGAACAATTCCACATAGATGCTCTTTTAAGGACATGGCAGAACGATAGAAATCCGGCCCTTCCTGCTCAACGATATCAAATGCACTAATATCGGATCCATCAACATCAGATCGATCCATATCAGAAATTACAGGGATCTCAGCAAATTTGCCATTCGGATGTTCAACTATCCTTATCTTCCTCCCTTTATCCAGAATATTCAAGGAAATAAGTTGATCCTTTACTTTTTCCACATCCCTGACAGAAATTATTACTGCTTTCATAGACCTGCCTGAATCTATGTTAAGAGGAAAATAAACTATCGGTCAGACAGCACATTTTATACAAAAAAACAACGGAATGCGAGAGGAAAATATAAAATCATTCGGATACTACCGAACTTTTATATATCCATTAAGCAATTACTAAATATGAAAGGCGAAGGTCACACTGCACTATTTTCAAATAGTGATGGCATTATTGCCATCGAGGGTCCGGTAAAGCTCCAGATAATGGAGCTATTGAAAGATAGTTCGAGATCGTTCGATGAGATCGTAAAATACACAGGAAAAGCAAAATCCACGATCTCCGTGCATCTGAGTGACCTTAAGCAAAATAACCTTCTGGAAGAAAGGATCGATCCAAAGGACAAGCGTAAGAAGACCTATGTGATGTGTTCCCAGTATGCCGCCTGCTCACAGAAGCCCATCGTGGAACACTACCATGCGGCACTAAACAAATTTACTACCACATTCGATAGTGAAAGAGATCTACTAACATCTATTCTTCATGCAGTGCAAAGTGGCTTTGATGCCCAGGGTATCAACCACAGGCCAATAATGGAAACCATCGGCCAGGACGTTGGTATGAGGGTCGCTGAAAATTTTACATCCACATACCTTGAGGGGCTTTTTGAAGAAGTCGTCGATTATTGGGAGACTCATAATCTCGGATACATTTCTGTTTTATCCTATGATCCCCTGGCAATACAGATCGAGGATTGCTTTGTGTGTAAAGGCTCACCTGACATCGGACAAAAACTCTGCTCTTTTAGTGAAGGACTTCTTCAGGGAATAATATACCAGAAACTTAACATGCAGTGTAATCTTGTGGAGATCAAATGCCATGGCAATGGCGATGACCACTGCCTTTTCGTAATGCAATGATTTAATGAGTTCCTCTGATTACACCGATATCTGCTTTTACCAGAGGACCTATTTCCGCTACAATTCCCGGACCATCGGTTTTTTCACGGCAGACCACTACACTTTCCAGCAGGCCGATCCTCTCGATGCCGTAGATATCCCTTCCATGACCCTTCTTCTTGATCGCACTTTTCAGTTCAGATCGTGTCACAGAGTTCACAATAAGCCTGTCGGTAGCTGCTTTTTTCCATCCCCAGAGAAGGTCGAGCTGGTCCTTAGTAAAACGGCCTGTGATCATACCATCCTGTCCTTCGATCCTGACAGAAACCGGGAAATGTGGGATCAAGCCAAAGCGGGATGCTATCTGTGAAACACTGCCCACACCAAGAGCTTTTAGAGCCTCCGGCAGGAGCTTTACAGTAACACCGATATCAACAGTTATCCCTTCATCATCAATTGAGGAAATAGAGCCCTTGTAGGCCACAGTATTTTCTACTTTGGTAACAGGAGTGCCATATTTATCGGTCAGGAAATTGGCCGCAAATACTTCATCCTCGCCTGAAACATTTGCCTGAAGCCAGCCTTCGGAATTTACTGAAACTTCGACGGTGGCATCAATATCCTTAAGTTCGTTTTCCAGCATGAACGCTGCAGAGCTTAACGCACGTTCTAAATTAGCGTATAGTTTGATAGTTAAAATTGCTGTTTCCATGGCTACTCATTGAACAGCAAGCATTTAACCGTTTTTGTTCAGAAGGGACAGGAATACTTCCCTTGTAGCATCAAAGGCAATGATAACCTCACTATCAACAGGAATATCAGAAGAATCGATCGCCTCACCGATCATCGCTAGTTCACGGCTAAATGGTCCAAGCTTTCTTTTGGAAGTCTCGGCATCAGCATTAGAATCCACAAGTTCTTTGTAAATACTCTCAACCTTGAGACGCAACTTTTTGATCCTGTCCAGGATCTCAGCAGAAGTCGGATCAAGTTCAACATTACTAACCTCATGCCTGCCCTCAAGATCATATTCATCCGGAAGCTCACCACCCAGAGAGATGATAAGGTCCTTCAGGAGGGAAACGACATTGTGCCCTTTTTCGGTCAACTCAACATACTTGATGCGCCCTTCAACAGAAAACACTACAAGACCATCCTCCTCCATTCTTGACATTATCTTTGTTGTATGTGCGAATGTGGAATTGATCTCTTTTGTGATAACAGAGGCATATGTCCTTCCATAGAACCAGATAGCCAATAAAGCAAGTGTTGGCTTCTCCTGCAAGAACAGATATTCCGGGTTTTCCTTTGCCAATCTAATCTCCTCTGAATATATATTAATAACTGAATACTTTTCAACAAAATAATGATTATCTAATTTGATATATATTACTTTCTATAGTACATCAATCGTATATGAAAATATATGATAGTGTAATCCTATTAGCTCACAGTGCCCTCAGGACATCTTTTATGCGATCAAGCTCTGCATCGGTCTTAAAAGAGGTGCCGCTAAAATGCGTTCTTGAAACACTGGCACCTGTTTCCCGAAGGGCTTCGACAAAAGCATCCATTGGAGGTGCCGAAATTCCAATCCTTTTACATATCAGATGTTGATCATAGAAGAAAGGCATGTCAGATTCATCCCGACAGGCAACAATGATCTTCTTTGCCTGCTCTTTCTTACCAAGATCCAGAGATTCCATTTCTGCCAGAACCTCATCACAGAACTCCTTTTCATGCAGTTGTCCCAGCCATAGAGGACCCGCGATCTGCATATTGCTATCACATGAAGGGCATTTATCATCGATCGCAACAGCCAGCCCATGGAAAAATCTCCTTTGTCCGCATTTCTCACAATGGACAAGGAATCCAAGTTCCTTGAGAGTCCTGTCTGCCTGTTTAGCACCTTTTTTAACCTGAAGATAAGCACGTACATAATGCCTCGTAGCATGTGAAAGAAGTGGGATCATGCCTTTATCATGCTTTGCAAGTTCCCTTGCAACTTTGCCAAGAAGGATGCGCACGCCCATCTCACTATGGAACTCATTGTTCAATGGCACAGCAGCATATTTCCGCATTCCTGAATTAAAATGCGCACCGCAAAGTGGAGCGGTATCCGTGGCAGTGACCTCAAGAAGATGAACAACTGACCTTGTCGCAGCATCCAGGTAAGGTGCCGGACTTCCAAAAGGATCGAGGTCCACAATATTGAACCTTCTCTCATGCATCAGAACATTCGCGTTCTTGCATGTGGCTTCTGCGTTCTCCGAAAGACCGGTAAGTTCGATATTCTCAAGAATAAGCTCAAAGGCCTCATCGCTCCAATCGTTCAAAGTAGTTGAAACACCAACCTCATTGGCGATCCGAAGTCCCCTTATACCTGATGCTGACATGGTATCAACATATCGTATATCAGATATCGCGATCTCCTTCTGGAATGCAAGTCTCCTTGCATACGCTAAAGTAGCTGCGACGGAGATATCGCGATTCAGTTCCATATGAGGATTGTAGAATACCGGTGCTTCTGATGGCGGGAATGGCACGCCTTCAGGAGGTACCGGTACAAGGACCGTAGTATTACCTTCGGTTACCTTTGTGCTCTTCATCTGCATATTTCACGATGTACAGTCCACCATCATTTAACAATAACGGTACTGTTCATACTGTTCCATGGAGGGACAGTGAAATTATAAGTTCCTGCCTCTGTAAAGGTGTAATTGAAGCTCATTCCGTAATTGATCCTCTGCTCCTCCCAAAGACCATCTTCACTTATAACCTCAAATATGAGTTTCCTCTCGCTCTGATCATTTCTCCAGTGTACAGTATCCCCCTTATTTATCTCAAGATAATTGGGTATTGCAGCATACCTATCCAACCTTATTACGTAGACCTGAGGTTCGATGACCTCTCCGTTCTCATCAACAGGAACATCATCGTCTGAGACGTTCTCATCAGGAACATCAACAGGAGTTTCGTTCTCTTCCTCAGTTATGTCCCCATTGTCCCCAATACATCCTGCCATCAATAAAGATGATAGCACCAATATTAATACCAGTATTTTACTCTTCATTTGAATTCACAATGACATTTGGTTTTCAATATATTATAAACGTTGCCTGTAAACCATAACAGATACCTATTTAAGTTACGATTCTAATTTGAAATACCATTTATTTGCGTTGATCTGCGCAAAAGAGGTGAATACATTGACAGAAAAAAACAGCGTAGGAGAGAAGATACGCCAGTTCCGTGAGAATCATGAGATGACCGTGGAAGAGCTGGCCAAAGAAAGTCAGAGCAGTGTGGAACTTATAGAAAAACTGGAAGCAGGAGATTTGATTCCATCATTGACACCTCTTTTGAAGATCGCACGTGCACTGGGAGTACGTCTGGGCACATTCCTTGATGATATGCCACAGACCGGTCCTGTCGTAGTAAGAAACGGAGCTTCATCCAACGTAGTTCGTTTTTCCGGAAAATCCAAAAGCTCTGAAGAAAGTGCACTCGATTTCCATTCACTTGCAGCAGACAAGCAGGACAGGAACATGGAGCCATTCATAATTGATGTCCACCCTTTCAAGACTGCAGAGGAGCACGAACTATCATCCCATGAGGGCGAGGAGTTCATCTATGTGCTTAACGGCAACATAGAAGTGACATATGGAAAAGAGAACTACACTTTGTCCGCAGGGGACAGCATCTATTATGATTCCGTTGTGCCACATGATCTACATGCAACAGAAAATGAAGCAAGGATACTGGCAGTAGTCTACACACCTATCTAAGGGATGAAAAATGTTCGTTACAACTGTGACACCGCGATTTGGTAATATCGATGGCCTTGGCCATGTCAACAACACTGTACTTCCGGAATGGTTCGAACTGGCAAGAAACCCCATATTCAGGATGTTCCAGCCAGATCTTGACCTGAACCATGAAAAGTGGAACCTTATCATGGCAAGGATCGATATTGATTTCCTCGGAGAGATGTTCTTTGACGGGGATGTTGAAATAAGGACCTATGTCCAGAGACTAGGTAATAGTTCCTTCACCTTGCTACATGAGGCCTGGCAGAAAGGAGAACTAAAGACCAGGGGAACTGCCGTTATAGTACATTATGATTTCATCAACAAGAAATCAGTTCCTTTACCAGATGACATCAGGGAATCATTAAGTGAACACCTCATCGCAGATTAATAAAAACGAACAACAGAATCTATAGGACCTGATATCATGCTATTTACTGAATCTACTATTGGCGAGTTCTTTGAGGAACAGGTTAGAAAGGACCCTGACAGGGACTTTATTGCCTATCCTGACCGAAACCTGCGTTTTTCATACCAGGAATTCAATGAAAGGGTCGATGACCTTGCAAAAGGGCTTTTGTCCATAGGGATAACAAAAGGTGACCATGTTGGTATATGGGCACGTAATGTACCTGACTGGCTTACGTTCATGTTTGCAACTGCAAAGATTGGTGCAGTACTGGTGACAGTGAATACTGCATACAAAAGCCATGAACTTGCCTATGTCATGAAACAGTCTGACATGAAAGCGCTCGCGATCGTTGACCACTTCAGGGATGTCGATTACGTTGAGACTATCTACGAACTGGTGCCTGAGCTGAAGACCTGCAAGAGAGGAAATCTCAAGAGCGAGGAATATCCAAAACTTGAAAGTGTCATTTTCATAGGACAGGAAAAACACAGGGGTATGTACAACACCGCTGAGATGTTGCTTCTTGGAAAACACACCAGCAGAGATGAACTTGATCGCATCAAGACGACCCTTGGTTGTGAAGATGTAATCAACATGCAGTACACTTCAGGAACCACCGGTTTCCCGAAAGGTGTCATGCTCACACACAAGAACATCCTCAACAACGGATACTACATCGGTGAAAGACAAAAGTTCACAGAAGAGGACAGGCTTTGCCTCCCGGTACCACTGTTCCACTGTTTCGGTATCGTACTCGGTGTTCTTGCAACCCTCACACATGGCGGAACCCTTGTAATGATAGAGCTATTCGACCCCCTCGTAGTACTGGCTGCGGTACAGAAAGAGAAATGTACTGCACTTTATGGTGTGCCTACAATGTTCATCGCAGAGTTCTCACACCCAATGTTCGAAATGTTCGACATGTCCTCCCTGAGGACCGGCATAATGGCAGGTTCACCATGTCCGATAGAGGCTATGAAGAAGGTCATTGATGATATGAACTGCAAGGACATAACCATTGCATATGGCCTGACCGAAGCATCACCTGTATTCACCCAGACAAGCACTGACGATACTATTGACCGCCGTGTGAGTACTGTAGGTACCTCAATGGATCATATTGAGGTCAAGATCGTGGACCCCGAGACCGGGGAAATTGTCAAGCCAAATGAGCAGGGTGAGAT
This sequence comes from Methanococcoides sp. AM1, assembly GCF_900774055.1. Lineage (NCBI taxonomy): Archaea > Methanobacteriati > Methanobacteriota > Methanomicrobia > Methanosarcinales > Methanosarcinaceae > Methanococcoides > Methanococcoides sp. AM1. Next base: position 264,450 of record NZ_CAAGSW010000004.1, read on the forward strand.
ATGTTGCCGCGGATATAATGTGATGAAAGGCTACTACAAGATGCCTGAAATGACCGAAAAAGCCATTGATAAAGATGGATGGTTACACAGCGGTGACCTTGCAACAGTGGACGAGAACGGGTACTACCGCATTACCGGAAGAATAAAGGACATGATCATCCGCGGCGGAGAGAACATCTACCCAAGAGAGATCGAGGAGTTCCTCTATACCATTGATGGCATTAAGGATGCACAGGTAGTCGGTATCCCTGATGAGAAATATGGCGAGATAGTAGGTGCATTCGTAGTTCTTAACGATGATTCTGAGCTTACTCCTGAAGATATACGGGATTACAGCTTGACAAAGATCGCACGCTACAAAGTTCCAAAGAACATCTTTATAGTTAAGGAATATCCGCTGACAGCCAGTGGAAAAGTTCAGAAGTTCAAATTACGCGATATGGCAGTTGAACTCCTGGAAAATAAGAAAAAGTAAGATTCGACATCTATTAAAGGGTCCTCAAAAGGCCCTTTAATGTTCTATTTTAAAAGTTCTGATCCAATATTTCATACTAGAAAGATTTTCTAACATCCATTGTAATTTTCGTACCTTCATTCATACAAAGAGATATCGTACTTCAATTTAGTGATGTTAGAGGCACATGTCGCTCCATCTTTAATGAAATCCTCGATATTACTCTTAAGCATTGAAGGATGAGATACTCCGGCAAGACCCTGCAAAAAAGTGCCCCCACAAAGAAATACGAAAGTGGGTGTTCCTTCTACCCCATATCTTTCCGCAGTCCATGGACTCTGTTCTGCATCGATCCTGACAAATTTACAGGATCTGCTGAACTCTTCGGCATACTCCCGAAAATAAGGTTCTATTGCCTTGCAGTGAGGACATGTAGTAAGATAGAACATTGCCACGACTGGAAGTGATTCCTTTTCAACTAGCTTTTCCCAATTTCCATCGGTTGCTTCTACGATAAGTTCATCCTGCATATTATCCCCACATAATCAATAGCAGTAATAAAATAAATAGTCACTGTTTTTGATGTTCCTGCCAGAATTATAAGATAGTAATTCTAATCCAATCGACCTTAGAAAGGTCCAACTAAATATAAGTACAAGAAGTTCTCTTTTTGCATATTCCTTCAATAAACAAAAGAGATAAAATATAATGCACAAGAACGATGCAATGCTTGGGAATGAATCCATCGGCAACCTCATAGTCAAACTATCAACACCCGCCATAGTAGGATTGCTTGTACAGGCATTATACAACCTTGTGGACACCATTTTTGTCGGAAGGGGGCTTGGAGAACAAAGCATGCTGGGAATCGCCGGCATATCCGTAGCTTTTCCGGTACAGATCCTCATGATGGCGATCGCCCTGGGAGTCGGGATCGGAGGTTCATCCATAATCTCAAGAGCTCTGGGCAAAAAAGACATAATAAAAGCTGAGAAAACGGTTGCCAACATGGTCACACTGGTAGTCACCGCCAGTATTGCCTTTACAGTTCTTGGACTGATATTTCTGGACCCCATGCTAAAGGTCTTTGGTGCTTCTGATATTGTACTCCCTTTTGCCAACGAGTACACCAGGTACATTGTCATCGGAACGACATTCTTCACATTCTCTGCAGCCATGAGCAATGCTATCCGTGCAGAAGGAAATACAAAGTTTGCAATGGCTATCATGCTGGTCTCCAGCGTTACGAACATAATCCTTGATCCACTGTTCATCTTCGAGTTCGGAATGGGAATAAAAGGTGCAGCAATTGCTACGGTGATCTCACAACTGGTCGGATGTGTCATGGTTGCCTACTATTATGCAAGCAGCCTGAGCAGGCTGGATTTTATTATTGCATACATGATACCTGACACAGGAATACTTGGCGAGACCATTTCCATCGGAATGTCTGAATTCATATTCAATGTAGTGGAAAGTAGTCTCTTCCTTCTTTTCAACCAGAGCTTACTGTTATACGGAGGAGATATATCGATCGCGGTCTTTGGTATCATCATTAAGGTATTCATGCTTACACTCATGCCAATTATAGGGATTAAACAGGGAATACAACCAATAGTAGGATACAACTACGGAGCTAACGAGTATGCAAGGGTCAAGAAGACAGTCTCCCTTTCGAATTATATTGTCACAGGAATGTGTATCGTTAGTACTGTCATAGTTTTCCTGATACCGGAGCAGATCATTCGTGTTTTCAGTGATGACCCCGAACTTATATCCATGGGAATCACAGCCCTGAAGATATCATTCCTTATGATGCCATTCATTGGTTACCAGGTGGTTGCCACTGCACTATTGCAATCACTGGGAAAATCAAAGGGATCGCTTGCAGTTACACTCTCCAGACAGATAATATTCCTGCCACCACTGGTAATTATCTTACCTTTGTTCTTCGGCCTTAATGGCATATGGATATCGTTCCCAATCTCGGATTTTCTTGCCTGCGTGGTCGCAGTGCTCATTACGAGGAAAGAAATTACCAGCATGAGAGCATGATCACACAAGATCGGAAAGAGAGGAAATAATAGGATCGTGACAAGTATAAATTAAAATGAAAAGTAAAATAAATTAGATTAAATCAAATAAAAAAGTGAAAATGATGGACAGATAGCCATCATTCCATTTTCTGTTGTCTTTTCCTGTAATAGAAATATATCAAAGGTACTACTAAAGCAAGTAGAAGTACTGCTACAGAAAGCGGGCTTCTTAGCCACCCCATCCTGACCTGAGACTCGATCATAGTTTTGCCTTCAGAGGCAACTTTATTTTCAGAATCGATAACCAATGCCTCATCAAATGCCTCCAGCGCCTTGTCATACTCCTCAAGCTCATAAAGGCTATATCCCTGACCAATAAGTGCAAGGGAATGTTCAGGATCCAATTCAAGAACAGATTCAAAAGCAGCAAGGGCCTCATCGTGGCGGCCAAGATCAAATAGTACGCGACCAAGGTTGTAAAGTACGTCCGCATCTCCAGCGAAGAGTTCAACAGACCTTTCATAAGATATCAGGGCATCTTCAAGAAAACCCAGCTCAGAATAAGCATCCCCTCTTCCTGCCCATGCTTTTGCATAGGTACTGTCAGCCTCTATTGCTGCATCGAATAGTTCGATAGCTTCCTCGTAATTGCCAAGAGCAAAGAGTGAAAAACCCTTACCACTTAAGGCATTAACATAACCCGGATCGATCGCTATTGCCTCATCAAAAGCATTTATTGAATCCTCGAATTCTCCCATCTCATAGAGACAATAACCTTTGCCTGACCAAACAGAAGCATCTCCCGGATCTTCTGCGATCACATGATCGTAAGCATCAATAGCTTCTTCATAGAGTCCGAGACCATAGAGAGCATCACCCTTACCTATCCATGCAACCAGATAATCCTCATTCATCTCAATTGCCGATTCAAAATTATCGAGAGCTTCCGAATACCTGTTCATTTCAAGAAGTGAATAGCCTTTGCCTGAATATGAATAGATGAAACCCGGATCGATCGATAAGGACATGTCGTATGCTTCAAGAGACTCACCATACTGGCTGAACTCATAAAGGATACGACCCTTTCTATACCAGATCTGAGCATCATCATCACCCATAGCAGTTGCTTCATCATAGAGAGACCATGCTTCATCATACATTCCAAGCTTTATGAGAGAATCTGCTTTGCCTGCGTATGCATCCATAGAATCCGGATTATACAATAGAGCCTGGTCGTAGGCAGCTATAGCTTCCTCATAATTACCAATATAGTAATATGCATCGCCTTTACCCAGCCATGCAGCCGAGTGTGTTTGATGCAAGCTGATAGCATAATTGAATGCGTTCAATGCACCTTCATAGTCCCCTTCATCAAGCATATCATTCCCGCTTGCCACCCATTCAGTTACAGAAGAAGCACTTACAGAACTCATTGATAATGTTAATAGAAGTAAAATTAACGCTGGTAAAAGCAGCGCTTTTTTGGCACATTTTTTCTTTGTGACCAACTCCAAATATTCTGACACCAAACCACCTTTTTAAATTATAAAATATATAAAGTAAATAACATATAAGAATCAAATGCATCAGTTATATGCTTTTTCAGTGAAAAAAAGAAAAAAATAAGGGATGGTGGATTCAGACAAGAAATTATTTGCCGGTTCAGTCCAGCCTTTCCCCACATTCTTCACAGAACTTTGCATTATCCTTTACTTCTTTTCCACAATTCGGACACTTCCTGACCTCAGGTTCCGAACCTATAGTAGAGCGCTGGATAAGGCTGTCAGTGATATTGGTAGTTCTTATGTTATATTGCATGGACCCCTCATCAACAAAAAGCTTGATATCGGTCCTCTTTTCGATCTCTTCCAGCATCTTATGATAGAAGCCGGTAAGTGCATCTTCTTTTTCAGCCCATGCCCTCAATATAAGGCGCGATCTGCGCTTGCCTACAACTTCAACATAGGAAGCATATTTCAGACCGCTGACCCCTTCAGCATAGAACCTTGCAACACCCGTGAAAAGACTTGGTGTTGACGTGATCTCCGGCTCGATCATGTACATGTTCATGTCCTTGAGAACTCTTGTAGCAATATCGAACAGGTTCTCTGCAGGGATCTCAAGGTCTTTGGAGTCTTCCTCTGCTGAGATCAATGTCGTGACCACCGACCTCCAGGAAGGTTCATCGATCTGCCTGACACGAAGTACCGGACACACCACACTTACCATCTTGCCTTCAAGATCAACATGGCTACGCTTTTTTGTGTTATAATCATAGTAATCAATGCCTGCGGAGATCTTACAATCACCACACTCACCAGTAGGACGGACCTCAAATGTAACTGTCTTACCTTCACCGGGTTCAAGCATCGAGATCGTTTTCTCAGCCTCTTTTAGCAGGAAAACATCAGGTACAAAAAGAGTAACTCTGATGTCACCTATCGGTTCAGAAGTATGGTTCTCGACCTTTACTTTGTATTGAAGAAGAGCGCCACGGTAGTTGAAAGCAGATTTTAGCACAATAGAGCCACTTTCCTTCAAAGGCGAAGATGGTGCTTTCCCGACACCAGCTCCCATGGGCATGGATGGAGCTTTTTCGGCTTCAGTCACTGTTTCAGGAACTTTTACCGGCTCAGGCTTACTGGCAGTCTTTGAGGAACGATCAACCTTTGCAGGACTAACTCCAAAACCACCAGCTGCAGATCGTTTAGACTTCTTGTTCCGCCTTCGTGCTTTAATGATGCCCCTTAAGAATAACACCACAAAGATGAAGGAAAGAATAAGAAGAAGGACACCAGCCCCATTGTTACTATTATCGTAATCGTCATAGTATGTGGGGTCGATCCTGTCAGAGTCACCGCTGGAAGATCTGCTAAAATCTGAGACGGAATAATATTGGACCTCACCGGATGAGATGTAGAAACTTGCCTGCATATCATCATATCCTGATGATTCCAAAGTTACAGAATGGTAACCAGGTTCAAGATTACTTAACTGTATGAAAGTGTAGCCATCGCTTGTGTCATAATAATAACTGTTGAGATAGACATCGTACCCTTTTGGAATTGAGTAGAGCACTATAGTCCCTTGTGAGAAATCCTTATAGAATATATAAAGACCATCGATATCCATCTGGTCAACATATGATCCCGAATAGATGTCTTCTATATCAAATTCCAGGGAAAGAAGGTCGTCGTCATAATCGAAATAATCCCCTTCATAGTAGATAGCATTGTGAACATCATAGCCATTCCATGTAACGGAGATCTGGGCATAGTCATTGTACGTATCAATATCAATTATATTAAGAACATATCCATCTTCCAGCCAGAAAGATTCACCCTCAGAGAGTGCAACATTATAGTTCAGAGTTGACGAAGCACTGCCTGCAAAGGATAATGACAAGACCAAAACGGATAATAATATCAGTATTTTCACGTGTTTTGCTATCAAGATCGTACACCTGTGGTAACTATCATATTGTGTTAAATTTGATCGTAATTCGTTATTTCCGGAGCAAAGCTATACTTATAATAGATATCGTTCTTATAAGCATATTTTTGAAAATATATTATTTGCCCTTAAACACTGGATTTAAGCGAGCTTGTTCCCGCACTGACCACAGAAATGTGCTTCTGCAGGGACTGTGCTGCCACAGCCAGGGCATTTCTTTACACCCGGAGTCCTGCGGGCCTGTGCAGCACCCATCATTTCCGCATCCAGTTCCTTTCTGCGATATGAATCCTCACGCTCGCGGTCCTCAACATCCATCATGAACCGGACCTTATCCTCTTTTGCAATGTTCTCCGCTTCTTTCATTTTAGCAAGGGCTTCAAGCTGTTCAGGAGACATATTCTGGAACTCACGGCCCTGTGCAATGACCTTTGCAACATCGGAACCGCCTTTTTCCATAACATTGCCCAGATATTCCATGTCACGAGAATGTTTACGGTCGCTCATGTCCTCATCAAGTTCAAGATCATCCCTTTTGGCTCCGGTATTTGCCTGCTTCCATGAAGAAAAAGTATCTATTGCCTGTTTTGCTTCAACAGCATCGGCCTGATTCTCGATATGTGAGATCCTTGACCTATGAAGAGCATCTTTCTCCTCTTCTGTCCTGTAATGAGCTGCACTTACTGTTTCTTCTGCAAATCCAGCCCTCGTGGCTGCAACATTTATCCGGCTGTCACGGTCCAGATCGCCCTCATTTTCAAGAGCGGACATTTCTTTAAGCTCTTCACGAACCTGGAACTCACTACGTTCCTTTCTCACAACAGCATAGTTGCCAAAGTCCCACTCACAAGTGTATTTTACAAGCTCGAGTCCCCATAACAAAAGAGTGTCCTTAAGCTGCATTTCAAGCTCATTTTCCAATCTCAGCTGAAGATCACGGTTACCATAAAGGGATTCAATATCTTCACCATGAACTTCCGGTTCAAGGACACGGGTTATTGTTTCGCTTTCAAGGCGATCGTAAATATCGAAGATAGAGAGATTTCTTTCCCCGTTCTTCTCCGGAACCGTGTAGGAGAATATCATGTTAAAGAACTTTTTTGAATCGTTGATCGTGAATCTCAGGATACCTCCACACCCAACTTCCTGATCATCGCGGGTCCATAGACCGGGAACTTCCCACCTCAGCTCCTTAAAGGAGGTGTCGATCAGAGCAACATCCACATCCTTGCGTAAGGTTCCTGGTTTTAGCAGGCCACCGACTCTCATCTTTCCACTGTCAATGATGTCTTCAACTACACCATTCTTTATCATCACAGCTTTCTCATTAGGTGAGAGAGTAATAGACTTGCTGAAGAAACCTTTTACATTCTTCTTAGGGATAACACGTGCAATATCATCAAGATCCTTCTTCCATTTGAACGCCATAGTTCCAATACCTCCATCATCCGGCAATATGCTATAGAATAACATTGGACAAATAATATATAAAATGTTTTCTATTGTATACATAGGCATACGATATCGCAGATATCCACCTATCGATCTGCAGTTATATCAAAACAAAAATAACAAAAACCTGAACATGAGGAGATAAAATGGGTCGTTCATATCCAGTAAGTGCAAGGATCTCAGAAGACAGCAAACAATATCTTCAGCATCTTGTTGAAGAAGGAGTTGCGATCAACACGTCTGAAGCATTGAAAATATGTATAAGGTATGCCAAACAAAAGAAAATGGAGGAGGAAATATAATGGGATTCACCAATCCATTCAAGAAAGTATCACCTGAAGAACTGAAAACAAAGTTATCAATGTCCGAACAGAGATTGACAGCACGAGAAAAAGAACTTGGCAAAAAGAGAGAAGCAGCTCGTACAAAGGCCAAGGAAGCTCTTTCGGAAGGTAACGACAGGGAGTTTAGGGTAGCCTCCCGCAGGTATTCGATGGTCGATGGACAGGTGAATACCATCGGCAGCATGGTAGAGATGGCACAGTCCATGACCGATGTTATCGAAATGCAGACCGGACTAAAAGAAGTAGTTGAAATCGGAGATAACCTCGGAAAATGGCAAAAAGAACTTGGTTTTGATACATCAAAGCTTGAAGGGGCTGTGACCAATATCCGTACATCCATGGAAAAAGTGAATACCGCCACCAGTATGATGACTTCTTCAATGGATGCCGCTATGAACGGAGGTTCAGAACTCAGCGAAATACAGGATTCACTCAGGTCTGAGTTACTGGCAGAACTTAGCACTGATACATCATCCAAAGATGAACTATCAAAGAAGATAGAATCAGAAATAGCTGAGTCAGAATAATCTACCGAGATCCTACTGACAAACACTGCGGAGGTGCAAATCTGGAATCTGCAAGTTCACTGGCAGCGCAAGCTAGAGGCTATGCAAAAGCTGCCAAAACACTGGAAGGAGAGAAAGAGAGGGCAAGAGAGCTATATTTAAAGTCGGCAAAGCTCTACAACGAAGCTTCAAAGCTCTCAACTGACAAAACAGATAAGAATACACAGCGTGATCTTGCAGAGCACCTTTTTACAAAAGCACAGTCACTTAAAAGATCAGGTGTCCAGTATTCCGGATCAGGAGGAGGGGGAAAAGAGGACACTGATGAATCATCATTATCAAAAGATGACCTGATAATGACAGAAAAGCCGGACATCGGATTTTCTGATATTGGGGGCCTTGAGACCGTAAAGGAAGATATCAGAAAAGCGATAATATATCCTTTCACACACAAGGAACTCTACCAGATGTATGGACAGAAAGCCGGTGAAGGAATACTCCTGCACGGACCCCCCGGTTGTGGTAAGACAATGATGGCAAAGGCCGCCGCAAAGGAGTGCGGTGCTGACTTCATCAGTGTAAAAACCAGTAGTATTGTAAGCAAATGGGTAGGTGCTTCCGAGAAGAACATAAAGAAGGTCTTTGACACTGCCAGAGAATGTGAGAAAGCAATCATCTTTTTTGACGAGATCGACTCCATTGCTGGCAGGCGAAGTGAAGCTGAAGACTATGCTAAAAGAGTTGTCAATGAACTGCTTGCCCAGATGGATGGAGTGGATACAACCGATGATAACCTGCTGGTCCTTTCAGCTACCAACGAGCCATGGGCCATAGATCCGGCACTTCGCAGACCGGGACGTTTCAGTAAACTCGTTTTCGTGCCGGAACCAGACCTTCCTGCGAGAATTGCCATCTTTAAGATCAATCTGAAGAAAAGACCGATCGATGCTGATGTTAATGTAGATAAACTTGCAGAGATTACCGAGTCATATTCCGGAGCAGACATTTCAGCGATCTGCAAAGAAGCTGCTGACATCCCCCTTGGAGAGGCACTTCGTGGCGCAGAGCCCCGGAAGATAAAGATGGATGATTTTATCAAAGTACTTGAACAAAGGAAACCTTCCATCACCAGCTGGTATTCCGAAGCACAGCGTGAAATAAAGAAGAGCGGCGAAGAGGAAGTCTTTAGCGAGCTATTCCACTGATAACAGAGAGTGAACGATATGGATCTGGAATCCCATCCCACAACATTGCAGGAAGAGAACAGGAAAAAAGTGCATGAACTCCTGAAGAGCACGCATTCACGTATAGAAAAACTGATCCAGAAGACATATCAACAAAAGGATTCAGCCGCTACATCACAACTTCGACAGCTTCGAACGAGGATAACAGGACTGATATCAGAAGCTGAAAAGAAAGAACTTGACTCCTTCGGAAGTCACGAAGGTAATATTGATGATTTCTATGAGAATGAAGAAAGATTCGTAGAAACATCCAGAATGCTGCTTCAGGAAGTGGAGAATGGCATTACTACCGGCGAAAGTGTCGACGTATTTACTATCAGTGACCTTGTGGATAAAATGGAGATGGGATTTAGCCACAGGATCGAGCTTACAAACAAGAACCTGAGCGAATATGAGAACAGGATCGTAAGTAAAAAGCAAACCGAAAAGGAAGAAAGCGAAAGGCAGGAAAAAGAATTAAGAGAGAAAGAGCAGAAGGAAGCTGAGGAAAAGGATCTTGCAGAAGACAAAACTGAACTTTCTGAAATATCTGGAACTTATCCCTCCGAACCCGGGACCAATTCAAGCGATGATATTGTAGCTGAACCTTCGGCCCTGAATAACGAACAGACCCCTGCTAAAAAAGATGAACTCGATACTGGAACGCTTTCAAAACTTTACAGTTACATCAATGCTCTGGAGCAAAAATTTGAGAAACATCATCCAGAGATATCCTATGATGGAGAATACATCGCAGACAAACAATGGAAGGTCGAGCTTTCAAAAAAAAGTGTCCGTGGCACCATAAAGGAAGGTAGGTTCAGATCCCCAATGCTTATTGTCGATAACTACTGGAAATCCATAGATGATAAAAGAGATATCATCGAGATGATACAGGCAAAAGCAAGTACCATCGAACAAAACCAGTATATGAGCCTATGCTTTATCAGCAGCTTCTGGGATCAAAGCATAAAGGACTGGGTAAAAACATATTCACATCAGAGACTGGGATTTTTCATCTACGATCTGGCGGAAGACGATCTTGCCTATAATGAAACTGATGAAAATAACCGTAAATTCGCATTCTGGCATTCCTCAAACGGAAACATTACTAAATTGACAGAGATCGTAGATCAACTCATTGAAGATGAAGAATACTTTGGCCTCGATGATGTTATGGAATATTCCGGGCTTAACTTGAGCGGAGCTAAAAAATTTATAGGCGGCCTTGTCAAGAAGAAAGTGCTCATCGATGTTGGGCTGGACTCACCAAAATATACAAGATCAAAATAATGCAAGGTCAGGTATAAAGAATTAACAGCACAATCAATCAATCGGACATAACTATTGATGCATTACTTTTTTTAACGAAATGAACTTGTTGATAGATTTAACTATTGGGTTAAATGAATTAAATTAAACGAGTTAAATTATTAAAGTTAAGCAATCAAAAATAAATTAAATTAAAAAAAGATAGGAAAGAGTGAAATAATCACTCTTCTGCAGGTGCTTCAGCTTCTGCACCGCCACCGAGGATGTCCTCAATGGTCTTGTCACCGTATGCAGTAACCTTTGTGTTGATCTGAGTAACATCTGTTGCAACTTCCCTTCCACGAAGGAACTTTCGGCGGCGTACACCTTTTGCTTTTGCTGAATAGCCGACGCCTCTTGCAATAAGGATCTTCTGCCTCTTTGAACCCGGAAGGTCAGGGCTCATTACGAAACCACTGTTGTCGGTACCACCTGTGATTGTCAGGGTATATCCATCCAGACCTACTGTAGAACCATCTACGGTATGGCCAATAGCCTTACCGATATACTGGTTTGCTTCAGCACCAGTGATATCGAACTGGTAGGTCTTGGTTTTTGGATCTGAAACTACAACTTTAAAATCTGCCATGATTTGCCTCCAAATATTAGTAATATTTATCTATTGTTTAATTAATTTGATCTGGTATATGTCTAACAGACATATATATTATATTTATTTCGCCCAGAAGGGGTTGTCCCTTCTTTTGATCTCAAGAAATGCATCCATTGCGTCTAATTCATCCGCCGAAAGTGAATCGTAAAGTTCATGCTCAAGGATCTTGGCATGTCTTTCAGGTATATTTGCATGCAGGACGTCGCCTTCGTGTATCTGCCTTCCCACGGTTGGCCCTTCGATACTCATAGCAACTTCCATTCCAGTGCGTGCTTCACCAACATTCTCCCCACGGGATTGAAGACCTTTTATGGTACCAACAACAATGCCATCTTCATTGGTTACATCTACCTTGGTCTTGACAACTCCACCAATGACCCTTACACCTACAACAGCCGGTTTGCTCTGCCTGAACGTACAATCCGGCATGATGGTGAACATTCCAGGCTTGATGATGGTCTCGGAGATGGTCTTCTCAGAAAGTGCACGCTGCTCTTTGATCCAGTCCTTATAATCGTCAATAAGACGATAGATGACATCATTCATGAACAGTTTGACACCTGTAGATTGTAACTTCTCCTTTGCATCAGGAAGAATATTAACATTAAATCCAACTATCACAGAGTGGAATGGGTCTTCAATAGCTGAAGCTTCCACAATATCCCTGTTAGAGATATCACCAACATCTGCTTTGCGAATAGGAATATCTTCTTTCTTCAACTCATTTACGAGAGCTTCAAGAGATCCGATAGTATCTGCTTTGATGCTTATACCGCTCTGGTCAGTATCGATCTGAACGTCCTCAACCTCACTGCGAACTTCCTCAACAACCGTCTCAAGTGTCTCAGGAGTTGCTACCCTCACAGAACCGCCTGAAAGAGCTCCATCGAGATTCGGAGCTGAGACCTTTACACCAACAGCAGCAGTTACCTTGCTGACCTGCTTGAACTTATCCTCCACATTAATTTCGGAAAGGACACGAGGTTTCAGCACTGCACGCACTTTTGTCTGTATAGGTTCATTCAGGCTTCCAACAACGATCGTATCGCCTTTTTTCAGTGTTCCGTCATAAAGTATAAGATCAAGAGTGGTTCCAAGCCCACGTTCTTCCTTTACTTCGAGTACGGTTCCGACACCCGGACCTGTTGCATCGTAATGCAGGTTGGATTCCAGGAATCGCTGTGCCAGTCCCAGAAGCACCATCAAGAGGTCAGGAATTCCTTCCCCGGTAATAGCACTGATAGGTATGACACCAACATTATGCTGGAAATCGGCTACGCGATCATATCGATCCGAGCTGAACCCATGATTATAGAGCTCACCAATAACTTCATAGAACTTGTTGTCCAGACTGGTCCTTACATGCTCGCTTTGCTTGTTGTAGGATGCCATGAAAGGAGAATCTTTTTGCGGGTTCCAGCCATGGATCTTGTCGATCTTGTTGGCAACCACTACAAAAGGAGTTTTGTGCTGCTTCAATATGTGCAGGCTTTCAATGGTCTGGGGCTTGAAGCCCTCATTAATATCCACTATAACAACAGCAAGGTCCGCAAGAGCCCCGCCACGACTCCTAAGGGTCGTAAAAGCGTGATGACCAGGAGTGTCAATGAACAAAAGGCCCGGAACAATGAACTGGTCCAGTAAACCGGGATTTCCACATTTCTCCACAATGGAGCCTATAGGAACCTCGGTTGCACCGATATGCTGGGTAATAGCACCAGCCTCCCCGGACACAACCGCACTTCCGCGAATGTTATCGAGCAGTGAGGTCTTTCCGTGATCCACATGCCCCATTACACATACGATAGGGGTTCTTAAGTCATCCTTTACAGCCATAGTGCAGCTCCCTTTGGAATTATCTTATTGATCAGATCAGTGATAAAAAATATATCCAGGGCCAATATGACCCTTTGAATATGACATCCACGACAGGCCGGAACTGGCCCGACCCGACGCTTCAGAATATCATTCAGTTATCGATGGTTCGATCCTTTAGGCTTACTCGTAAAGCTGTCCTTCATCGATCCTGGAATAGCCTGTGATCTCAGACTCTTCAAAGTGAAGAGCGATCTCACGCTCTGCTGATTCAGGAGCATCTGATGCGTGGACAACGTTCCTTCCGGTCTCGATAGCGAAGTCACCACGAATGGTGCCAGGTAATGCTTCTACAGGATTTGTAGCACCGTTGACGGCACGCATGATCTTGATAGAATCCTTGCCTTCTACAACCATTGAGACGGATGGTCCTGAGGTCACATATGAAACGAGGGAACCAAAAAATGGCCTCTCGGTGTGCTCTTTATAGTGATCCTTTGCAGTAGCCTCGTCCATTACGCTCATCCTCAAAGCTGCGAGCTTAAGTCCTCTCTTCTCGATCCTTGAAAGGACCTCTCCGACAAGACCGCGCTGAACGCCATCAGGTTTGATCATAACATAAGTTCTTTCCATCAGAAACACCCGCTTATGCTTTCTTCAGGTATATCCTACCCTGTTCTGTCCAGACAGTACGCCTTGGAAGTCTTCCAAGATCAAAGTTACCCTTGCACTTTGAAGAACAGAAATAATAGGAGGAACCATCTTTCTTTGCGAAGAGCAAGCCGGTTCCCGGCTCAAGTGGCTCACCACAGAATGAACACTTTCTCTGTTCCATTATCATCACCTGGTAGTTAATTTCTTAGCCTCTCTTGATGTCTCCATAAGCATGAAAACATCGCCTATCCTTACCGGACCGACACAGTTTCTTGTAATGATCCTGCCTTTGTCACGACCCTCAAGAACCCTGCACTGGATCTGGCTTGCTTCACCATGCATACCAGTGTTACCGATAACATCGATAACCTCGGCTGCGAAGCCTGTATCATCCTCTGCCATTTGAGATGCCTCCGGTTATCGTTTATTTGAGTGCACTGATTTTCTGTGCAACGTCTTCTACAAGTTCGCCGCCCTTTCCTGCATCAGTGATCACAACAGCTGCACAGCCGACACCTATGCCACAAGCTGCACCAAGCTCTTTCTGCTGTTTTACAAAAATGTATGGTGTGTTCTTTTCCTCGCAAAGAGCAGGAATGTGAGCAACAACTTCTGCTGGCTCGATGTCATCTGCAATGACAGCAAGCTTTGTAATGCCTCTCTCGATAGCTTTTGTTGCTTCGTTTGTACCTTTCTTGATCTTTCCGGTGTCTCTTGCGAGTTCGATTGCTTCAAGTGCTTTATCTGCTAATTCGTCAGGAACGTCAAATTTTGCCATATTAAATTCTCCTTCGAAACCGCACCTTATGTTGCGGCTTGTCATTATTCATTGTAATTCACTTAACGCAGCAAGTTATTTTTCCCGAATGGAACAACACTTACATGCGCCGAAGTATTTGGTATGAATCGCCACAGTCACATATATAGCTTGCGCCAAAATACAACGCATATTGCAGAAAATATATCGATAAAGAAAAAAAGGTGAGACGGGATCTCACCATGCAGGCTCCATAGCCAGAGAATAGAAGTTCGAAACATTGGAACTCACAGTAACTTTCAGGATGTCATCCTCTGAATAGACATCATAAAAGAGAGCACGGTCTGAACTGTTAGCTGCAAAGGATGTTACATTGTTAATAGTACCCTCTGTTGGGTTCAGGTAGACAGCGGTCCTTGAGTATGACATATCATCCTCAAGTTTCATTCCAACATAGTATTGATCCGCAAAACCATCATTCACTACAAGCAAACGCTGCATTTCAGCTCCCGGTTCTACGAATTCAAGAATACGATCAAACTCGGTAGTTGGTGTAGATTCGCCTTCAATTGCATCCAGAACAGACTCCAGTTGATCTTTCTCACCCAATAACATTGGTTCACCGACCACATTGTACGCATCGTTGCCACGAGACAGAAGCTGGTAACCATTGTAGAGATCTGGTGACAAGTAATACTGGAATGCCACGATTTGCGGAGAGATCTCATGCATATTGAACCATGTTCCATCAGCATATTCTGCAGCATACATCTTAGTTACCTGTGCCCCATAGATGCCATCAAGCTGTGATGTATTTCCTGTGATCAACTCAAGAGGAGTGCCTCTAATAGCCTGTATATCAAAATACTGTACAGCAACAGCATTTTCAGCTGTTACCGCAAGCCCGTCACTAATAGAGTTCAATTCGTAATCCACGTGTTTGCCAGGTATGGAATCAAAGCTGGCCGCTTCTATAGATGAACTGTCCCCATTTGCCTGATTCGAATTTCCAGTGAAAAAGAAAGGCAGTATGGACATTACCATAATGACCGCCAAAAAGATCGCTATATATTTCTGATTCATTTATACACTCCAGGATAAATATTAGAAGTGCTCTAATAAAAGCACTTTTTTAAAAGTTGGAACATCCTATCTACATACTCATATATAAGGCTCTTTGTTTTGCCCCGACAAACAAAAAAAGGCCAGTTTGAAGTTTATTCGGTCGCAATATGGAGCGAACTTAATCAAGAAAACGGGAGGTAGAGATAACACAGGGCTGACCGGACCATTCGCTGCACATAAGCCTTGACTCAACTTTATGCAAAGGACCTTCAGCACCCACCATAGATGTTTCGAAAACGATCGTTTTTCCCACCTTTACTTTCGAGAGAACAGAATCCAACCGATCCCATTCGGAATCCGGGTGCAGTTCCAGATAATGCATATCAGAAAGATCATCTTCCAAAAATCCCAGACAGTCTGCTACAGCCTTGTTAGCATAAAGGACATACCCGTCCATATCCATCACGACCATCAAATCGTCCATCATATCAACAAGGGATCGAAGATCTTTATATTTTTGAGCAATACCAGAGGAAGATCGCATTTTGGAGATAGCAATACCGATCTGGTTAGCTATCGTTTCAAGGGAACTGCGTGAATTATCAGGGATCTCATATTCACTGTGTGATGATAGGCAAAGCGCTGCTATAACATTGCCTTCATGCTTCACAGGAATAATGGCAGTACCATGAAGACCTTCATACTGGAGTTTTTCCCCGGCACCGATCGCATTCAGTTCGGAATGATGTTTATAAACTGGCTGCCCGGTCATGACCAAACGGTTATGGACAGAGTTCCTTGGGAAAACGGAAGTATCTTTCACAAAACGCTCCGACAGGCCTTCGTGTGCAACAAGCTTCAAATCACCTGTTACTTCGTCCAGAAGATAGAATCTGCCGGAATCCACAGGATCGACCTTCAGGCTAAAGCTCAGCATCTGCTCGAAGGTTTCCTCAATTGTATTAGCAGAACTAAGGACCGTGTCAAGGTCAAGTTGCACATGCATGAAATCATCAGAATGTTTCCGATCCGTAACATCCACGATAATACCCTGCAAGTACCTTACATTCCCCGTCTCATCGTGTTTTATGAACGTCCTTTCATCAACCCAGCGCACGTCCCCGAACTTAGTAAATATGCGATACTCCTGGTTAAAGTCCATGAAGCCTGCATCCACCCTCTTGGCAAGCTCTTTTTGCACACGCTCCAGATCATATGGATGGACTATGTCACCATATACAAGCTTACCCGAAATAAAATCATTAACAGAATAACCAAACTGGGCAACATTCTCAGACACGAACTCAACAGGCCAGTTCTCCTCGGCACGCCATAAGAATACAACAGCAGGGCTGCTTTTGATCACATCACCCAGGATCTTCTGAATATCAAGGGAGCGACGAAGTTCCGCATCTGCCTTTTTGTGTAATAGGATATTCCACATCCCATTCATCAGAAGTGTTACCTGCCTCACATCTGACAGGTCATAATCCCCACATTTATTGCCAAGGCCAACAAGGGCAACAACATGATCCCTTTCAAATATAGGAATGCTCAGAAATCTCGTAATAGCCATATGCCCATCAGGATAGCCTTTTTTCGAAGGATTATCTGCAGAATAATCATTGATAATAATAGGAAGTTTCTGCTTTAGAGATTCAGTCCAGAGACCAGCATGATCAAAATGAGATCCGGCATCCCTAACCATGAGTGAGCATTCCTTCATCGCCTCTCCGGACCACGAGTCTATTGTAACTGTAGATTCATCCACATCCACAAAAGCAAGATATCCAACATGGCTTCCGGTCAGCTTTACTGCTTCTTCCAGAGAATAATCCATGATCTCCCGAACAGATGAATCGGTCATCTGATAAAGATTCAGCACCGCTTCGATACGCAGTTCCTCTGTGTGCAACACATTTTCGATCTTCTTACGCCCGGTGATATCAACTATAATACCCTGGAGATATGTGACCTCACCCTTTGAATTGTGATGAAGATGTGTCCTCTCATCCACCCAGCGAACTTCACCCGACCTTGTCAGTATCCGGTATTCCTGAAAGAAATCAGAATAGCCACCTTCAGTCGATTTAGAAACTCCTGCACGTACCCGACCGATGTCTTCCGGGTGCACAATATCAGCATAAACAAGCTCCCCCGAGGTGAACTCTTCCACTGAATAACCGAACATATCAATGTTCTTCGAGACGAACTCAACAGGCCAGTCATCTTCAGCACGCCATAAGAAAACAACAACCGGACTGGAATTTATGACCGATTCCAGCGTGTTCTTCATTTCCAGTGCACCATCCAGAAGTGCAATATCATCCATTCTCTGTTCAGTTATATCAACAACTATCCCGTGATAGAACTTGAGCTTACCAGAATCGTCATAGTGGACAGATGTCCTTTCATCTACCCACCTGACATCACCTGATCTGGTGAGAATACGATACCTTAGATCAAAGCTTGTATCTTCTTTGCTAACATGCCAGGATGCTTCGGACATGACCATATCCGCATCATCAGGATGTAAAATATCAACATATCGGAGTTTACCGGAAATAAATTCCTCCGGATCATAACCGAACTGAGAAATATTCTCAGAAACAAAATCCACAGGCCAGCCTTCATCTTCCCTCCAGACAAAGACCACTGCAGGACTTGAGTTGACCACAGATGAAAATACCTCTTCCATAGATTCTGCATCAAGAAAAGGTATTTTTGCCCTATTTTCATTCGTTTTTCTGGCAGTAATATGATCAACACCAATAAATTTGTAGATATATATTAGATAATGAACCTATTTATACATTAATACAAAGAACATACAAAAAATCATTTTGTTTTTTATAAGTATGTTATATTTTAGAAAAGAATTTACCTTAACAGGTCAAAAAACGACAATTGATGCTATAGCCATGGTTAACAGGATAACTAAAGCTAACGGGATGATCACAGTCAACATTACATGAAACTGACATCCTTCTGCAAAAACTATATCAACAGCCTTATTCTAATTCAACCTATGGGCATTTTCAAGGATATCTTTAGTCAAACATCTTACAGGCGAAAGCTAAAGCAGATGGAAAAATCAGCAGAGAGCATATTTGGAAAAGGCTACGTTCTTTTTGAAATGGCACGTTATGAAGAAGCACTGGAAAAATATGATGAAGCTGCAGATATGCTGGAAGAGACGCAGCAAATGTTGCTGGAAAGTGATATGGAAGATGAAGCAAAGAGGATCGAGAAAAAAGCAAGAGATGCCCGATTCAACAAATGTTTTATTCTTTTTAAACTTCAACGATTTGAAGATGCACTTGAGATCATCGATGAAGCACTAAGTAAAAGTCCCGAAGATCCAAGGATCATATTCAGCAGAGGTTTTGTTCTGTTCAGCATCAGTCGATATGAAGAGGCACTTGAGGTCCTTGATAAAGCCATTGAGATGCAACCGGAATTGCCTGATGCATGGTACTGCAAGGCGAATGCTCTCTATCAAATCGAACGCTTTGAAGATGCACTTGAAGCATATGAAAAAGCCATCGAATATGCAGGCATAATGAATTTTGAGTTCCCACGCTATTCTCTCCTGAACATAGACCCCGACCCCACATTAAAGACAAATGCTGCAGGAGTGTGGTATGCTAAAGCAAATACTCTTGATAAGCTGGGACGGCAGGAAGAAGCTATCGAAGCATACAGAAGCGCACTCGAAATAAAAAAAGCATTCCCTGATGCATGGTATTGCCTGGGCAACTGTCTGGCAGATGTCGGCAGGGATGAAGATGCATTAACGGCTTTCACTAATGCAGTTCACATTGAACCGGATTTCAACGCTGCACGTGAGAACAAAGCAGAGATACTATTAAAACTTGGAAGGCAGGAAGAAGCAAAAGAAACGCTTGAATATGAACCAAAGACCGATAGGTGATCAATACATCATCTTATCAGGTTTTTTCTCCCATTCAACCAGCAATTTGCGGCAGCTTTCACATTCGATATTGGTCTTTTCCAATACGGATGGCGAAGCACCTTTTTTCAGTATATCATAGATCATGCCATCGTCAAACCCTATGGAAGCAACTTCATCGGTACTGGTCCCGTAATATAATTTCCTTATACGCGCCCAGCATATGGCAGAAAGGCACATTGGACAGGGCATGGTAGTAGCATATAGTTCACAACCTGAAAGGTCGAAGGTCTCAAGAATTGAAGAAGCTTCGCGTATCGCAACTATTTCAGCGTGTGCAGAGGGGTCGTTGGTGCCAAGCACTTTGTTATGTGCCTTTGAAAGGACCTTTCCATCCTTTACAATAACAGCTCCGAAAGGACCACCTTCATTATTTTGCATGCCTTTGCGTGCTTCCTCCACGGCAATTTCCATGAAGTTATCAGACATGTGTTACTTTTTCCCCTCGAGGTAGTTCAGAAGAAACTTCATTGCATCCTTTTCAGCTTTACCGCCACATTTGTTCACAGTGCAGGAATAAGCCTTGATAAGCCTCATGTATTTTTCATCATTTGTCAGCTCGTAGCGTGTAGCATGCACACAAGATTCTATAACGAGATTAAATCCCCGGTTTACCGACCTAAAAACATGTTTGTTCATCCGCGCATGGAGAGGTTTTAATTTTGCCACCATCGCCTCAGGTGTTTCCTTCATGTCAACACACTCAAAAACGGCCCATGATACTGCGTCCTTGAGTACTGCAAACCCACGTTCATCGTGAGTGAAAACTTCAAATTCAGAATTATCGATATCACCAAACGTGGTGCGCACAAAAAGAAGGGGATCATAGACAAGGTTGGCCACAAGCCTATGCTCTGCCAGGACATTACTATATGTAGTAGAGCCTTTGAAAAGTCGTACAAGCAACTCATCACCCTTACGAATGATACCCATTGGAGCAGCATTTGGAGACCAACCCTGATAGGTGGTCACTATCATTTCACTTATGCCTTCATTTATACCAAACGTATCAAGATCAATT
Source organism: Methanococcoides sp. AM1 (assembly GCF_900774055.1). Classification (NCBI taxonomy): domain Archaea; kingdom Methanobacteriati; phylum Methanobacteriota; class Methanomicrobia; order Methanosarcinales; family Methanosarcinaceae; genus Methanococcoides; species Methanococcoides sp. AM1. The sequence goes on from NZ_CAAGSW010000004.1 coordinate 285,127, forward strand.
TTTGCCATTAGAATCTCAAGCCCCCAAGCAACGTTATAAAAATGCCTGCTATTACCATATCTGCCGTAGATCCAGGATTTAACCTTTTATCAAGTAAATCCTCATCGAAACTCTCGATGTCTCCCCAGAATAAAGACATTTTGTAATCGTTATTCTCTATTTTTGAAATAATATACTTTGCTTGCATAGAAACATTTTCCGCTGTTTCTATATTAGTCTTTGTCTGGATGAACGTATCCGGATTTTCAGAAAGCAACTTCAAAAATGTGTAAACGATGACCTGATTAATATCAGGGATAGAATCTTCATCATCAGAAGCGGTCATTAAGCGATTTATTGTCTGTGCACAATATGCGCATGTTTTGAACCCATTGACCCACTCGTTGGCTATCTGATCATACCCCTGTGACATTACCATCAGATCGTATAATGTAACCCCTTTTTCCTTCAATGAGCCCAGCGACCCTTCATCCTGAAGATCGAACTCATCCACATCATTCACACGCACCCCTGCTGAACTGAAACATTTGTAGAAATCCAGGGCATCGTCTGTATTCGTTGACATTACGATCTCATGGGCGCGACTGACAAGCCTGTCCACATCAAAGGTTCCGTCATTTTCCAGAAGATCCCCTGCAGCCATAGATAGCGGGATAAGAAGAAGAAATGCACCGAAATGGGTGTTACCACCAGCTTGCCAGGAATTGCTCTGGCAAACAGCGTTCTTTAAGCTCTCACCAATACCAGTGCATCCTCCGGATGCATCTTCAATTACAGGATAGATGCTTACAGCAGATGCAAGGAAGTGCTCGTACCTGGTGTCATCGTAATCATGGTGACGGTCAATATTTCCAGGTTTCGGAGAAGCTGAGACCTCCAGGATCATTGCAAGCTGGGCACAACGCGCAATATATGATGCTGCAGACTTCCCGTTACAGCTCAGTCCATTGGCTGTTGTCCCATGATAATTAAAATTCATTCACAGGTTTTTTAGCATTATCTAGTATATAAGTTGCAAGGTCTTTCTTCAGTTTCATGTAATCTGCTGCAGAAAGATCAAGCAGATCAAGAACTCCATCCCTTAAATAACAGGGTTTTGAGATCTTACAACACCAAACAAGACTGCCAAAACAGGTACTATCCCCGAATTCAAGAGGGGTGTCTTTTGCAAATTCCATCTTGATATTGGCAAATTCCTTAGGACTGTATCCAAGCTGCCCTGCCTTGTTGTGCACAGCACATGGTTTAACAGGCAGACAACAGAATGCAAGTCCCCTAAGATCCCCTTCACCACGGCAGACATGCTTTGGTGAATTGTACCAGCCGATCTGCTCCTGAAGCAGGGTCACTTCCTCAACGAGATGATCAATAAGATGCGGGTCCTGAAGCACGCCCCTTGAAACAGAGACCATGTCAGCACCTTTTGAGAACATCTCTTTAGCATCGTAGAAATCAAGAATGGAATTGTTGCCTATCAGGAATAGCCTTGTAGAGTCACGGACACGCAGTATAGCACTAAGGTCCGCACCTGCGCATTCCATCATAGCATCCAGATGAAGTATATCTGCACCAGCATTTTCGATGGCCCTTGCAAGAGCTATATCGTCGACCACATTTGCCCTGACCTTTACAGAAAGAACAACACCTGTTTCTTTGATCTTAGATATCCAGTCTGCAAGCCTTGGCATGTCCTTCATCAGTGCTTCACCAACACCGATGGATACCATTTCATCCTGCCTGCAGTGGGCATCCAGCTCAAGGATCCCGCCGGCATTTTTTATGACCTCAGCAGCTTTGAGCAATGGCTCAAGGGTTGTACTTCTGACATTAAAGGCCACAGCACCATCAATGTTGATAGCTTTAACTTCATTTTCCAAAAATTCCAGCGGAGTATCGGTTATGAACTCATCCCGACCATTCTCAACAAGCGCCTTAGCCGCTATATTCGTCTCCCCATCCAGATTATATCCGCCGATCACAGCAAGACCGGCATTCTTTGCATAATTGTTTGCAAATTCACTGTTGGTAACACCCGCCATTGGCGCAAGGGCTATAGGGTTGCTGAATTTGACATAACCAATCTGCAGATCAAAAAGTTCATCACTCACAATAATAGCCTCATTAAGGTTTATTTAGCTTAATTTGGGCTGTAAAAGAAAGTAGTTCCATATTAATGTAACGTTACAGAACAAATTGATATATACAGAGAGCAAGAGAATCAATCAAAAAGAAAGAGAGGATATCAAGTGAAACCTATAAAGGCTGCAGCCATCCAGATGGATATTTCCCATTGCAAAAAACAGGACAACATCAACAAAGCACTCATGCTTTCTGAAAATGCAATTTCAAATGGTGCAGAGCTCATAGTGCTTCCCGAAGTATTCTCTACCGGATTCTGCTATGAAGACCTTGACAACGCAGGAGAATCAGAACCCTGCCCTACCATCGAACAACTGAGAGATTTCTCAAGGCAGAACTCCTGTGTTGTTATCGGATCCATAATACAGAAAAATGGCAAAGAAGAAGAAGAAGAACAAGAAATGGAAAGGGAAGAAGAATTAGAAGGAAAAGGGAAAGTAGAACGGAGAAAAAATAACTTCACGAATATGGGCTTCTGTATAGAGAACGGGGAGCTTGCAGGAACATACACCAAAACACATCCATTCGGAAAGGAAAAAGGGTATTTCACATCCGGCGACCAGATCGAACCTATCCGCCTTAAAAGCTATGACCTTTCCATCGGACTGGAGATTTGCTATGAGATGCGTTTCCCGGAAATTGCAAGAAAGCTGGCTATCGCCGGTTCTGATATTCTTATAACCATCGCAGAGTTTCCAAACCCAAGGGAATATCAGTGGAGATCACTTGCAACAGCACGTTCTATTGAGAACCAGATATACCATATTGCCTGCAATAGAACTGGTAAAGACCCCAGCTCCACATTCTTTGGAGCCACCATGATCCTTGACCCCCTTGGAAACGTACTTGCAGATGCAAAAGATAAGGAGTGCTTCATCATTCACGATATCGATCCAAAAATGATGAAAGATACGAGAAAAGCAATTACGGTCTTTGATGACCGCAGACCTGAACTTTACTAATGATAGAAATTAGAAACTAAAATGGACATCAAGCCCAAGTATACTATCTGCCCCACCGGCAATATCACGGGCGATCTCTGCACACCCAATAGAAGCGCTCCATTTGCCAAGTACATCAGGGTTCACACCAATATGCTTTCCTATCCGATCCACGACATAATCCTCTTCACCCATGGAACCAGCAAGAAAAATCTCACCTCTTGATCCATAGTCCTCCATCAGTACCTGCATTGCAGCGATCTCCATGGCTGCGAAAAGTGAAATACGATCCATTGCAAGTACAGCCTCATCCTCATTGCCATTCAGGGCATTCAGAAGATCTTCAACACCTGAATAAGGGCTTCTGTTCAATACACCGGCATTCATGAAAGCATCATTTGCACTGCATTTGCCTGCATCGACATCCCTAATAGCTTCAAGATCAAGAGGACCATGCTGAGTTCCCGGAGCAAAGATGCAGGCATCGATCGCACCTATAAGCTTACCTCCACAGACACCTACGGTCACAGTATTGGAACTGATATCAGAAACTACAAAATCATCAACACCTGTAGAGTAAGCATTGTATGCGATCCCGATCTTTTCAGGACTGGTCGAATGTGAAAAAACGTTCATGCGAGAGTCAGTGTTACTTTTCGAATGGATTCCCGGGATCAAAACTGCAGGTATGACGGATTCCCTTATCGCATCAAAAACACGGGTACCTGCGCCGGTCTTCTTTCCGACACCCTCGATACTGATAACCCCGCGGGATGAAACATCCTTAAGATCTTCAATAGCAACGATGCCATCACCCATAGAATAGGTAACAGCAGCAAGTTCGATATCCGAAATATGGACTCCCAGACCGGAAGTGACCGAATCAAGGATCTCCTGTCCGGACATATTTGCTACTTCTGAACGCGGCAGTTCGAAAGTATTTACACCGTCTTTACCGATCCCGGCAAAACGCATTGCATTAGTACCGTGATCAACCCCGATGAACATAATTAACACCTTAAAATATTAGATGTCAAAAAGCATGGCGTTAAGTTCTTCCATCACACGCTCACCTTCATCATGAGTGGCAACGGTCGTAACGATCCTTATTTCCTGTGAAGAAGTGCCATGGGACAAAAGCATTCGCAGGTTACCCCTTTCATCAGGACGCAGTACCTTTGCAGCAAGATTCCCACCAGGAGAGCTCTTTCCTTTGACGGTTATAACGGATGGAATGATGCTCTTGACCTCTTCGTGCTGGCTTATGATACCGAGGATCTTTTTTCCCTGACGCTCACCTATAACAGTGGAGTGCGCACCGTGAAGTTTCCCTTTTAACAAAGCTTCCCAATTTTTAATCGAATTATCTTCCATGCACGAAATTTGAAAAGCTGATATAAAAACATTACTGACATATATAAATCAAAAGGAAAGATATGGAAAAACAAAGTAAATTAAAGTAAAAAAGGAAGGGGATATGGCACCGATCGGTGCTTCTATCCACTTAAATGTCATGCACGTCGCTCATATCGAGCAGACGGATGTTTGCGCCATCAAGAGCCTTGACAGCACCTCTGATATCATTTACGCGCACAATAAGGAATGCTTTCTCGGTCTTTGTTACAAAGGCATAAGCATAATCGATGTTGATGTTTTTTTCACTGAGAACATCTGCGATCATGGCAAGCTGGCCGGGCACATCCTCCATCTCCACACCAAGAACATTTGTCTCGGATACAGTAAATCCTGCATCATGGAGCACTTTATGAGCTGAATCGGGATTATCCACAACCATCCTGATTATACCAAAGTCTCCGGCTTCAGCAATAGTAAAAGCGCGAATGTTAATGCCGGATTCCTTAAACTTCTCAGCGATGTTTGCAAGCCTTCCCGGCTTGTTCTCTGCAAATAATGAGATCTGTTTGATCATTTTCTCTTCCATGAGATCAACCCCTTAAGTTCTATTAGAATGACTCCTTCTAAAGTTTTATATCTTTCTGTTATCGATAACTTTCTTTGCCTTACCCATTGAGCGTGGCAATGACCCGTGCTCGACGAGCTCTACCTTAACAGCAATGTTCAGCACGCTCTTAAGGGCTGAAGCCACCTTTTTCTCAAGGTCCATGATGTCAGTGACCTTATCGCTGAAAGCAGCGTCATTCATTTCGATCTGCACTTTCATGATATCCAGTTCATTGACCCTGTCAACGATGATCATGAAGTGCTCGCCAACCTCAGGAATATCCATCAGAACGGATTCCACCTGCCCAGGGAAGACATTGATGCCACGAACGATAAGCATGTCGTCAGCACGACCCAGTACACGCATGATACGTGGATGTGTACGACCACATTTACATTCATCCCAGTTCAGAACAGTTATATCACCGATCCGGTACCTGATAAGCGGCAATGCTTCCTTCACAAGTGTTGTGATCACAAGCTCACCGCGTTCGCCATTTGCCACAGGTTCACCGGTATCAGGGTTGATGACCTCTACAAGGAACTGGTCTGCCCATATATGGATACCATTTTGAGACTGACATTCAGTGAAGAGAGGACCACTAAGTTCGGATGTTCCGAATATATCATAGGCCTTGATGCCCGTGGAATCTTCGATCCTCTTACGCATCTCTTCGGACCATGGCTCGGCACCCAGCACGCCTACGCGAAGCTTTGTATCATCCTGGAAACTGATGCCTGCATCCCTTGCAGCTTCGATCATGAACAAAAGGTATGAAGGAGTGCATGCAATGACAGTGGACCCAAGGTCCTGCATAAGTTCGATCTGCCTGTCGGTATTCCCGGAGCTGGTAGGAAGAACGGTACATCCGGCTTCTTCTGAACCGTAGTGCATACCAAGACCACCTGTGAAAAGACCATAGCCATAGCCTATCTGCATGATATCGTCCCTTCCTACACCAATGGATGTCAATGCACGTGCAAGGGAAGTTGACCATGTCTGAATATCATTATCAGTGTAACCGACCACAGTAGGTTTGCCAGTGGTCCCTGATGAAACGTGGAAGCGTACAAGCTTGTTGTTCGGAACACAGAACATACCTGTTGGATAAGTGTCCCTCAGGTCTTTCTTGAATGTGAATGGTAGCTTTGTAACATCATCCAGTGTCTTGATGTCCTCAGGTTTTACACCCGCATCATCGAATCTCTTTTTGTAAAAAGGAGAATGCTCATAAACATATTTTACAAGCTGGCACAACTTTTGTTCCTGTACTTTTTTTAACTCATCGACAGGCATTCTCTCGATCTGTGGATTCCAGTATTCTATCATATTATCACGCTATTGTTGATCAATATTGATGAGGATTTGTCATAACCACTTATAAACTCAACGGGTTTTTCTTATCCTTCAAAATTTCTCTTACCAACTCGACACATTCAAAAAGAATAGTGTCCATATCGGCAACGACATCGATGCCTGCTGCACCGGCATGGCCTCCACCAGTACCCTCATAGTGACCACTGATCTCTTCCATGATCTTGCCAAGATTCACTCCTGCATTTACAGCATCACGCTTTGCACGACCACTCACCCTTATGCTATCGCCACGTGCAGTGCCAACAAAAGCAACATCTCCGCCAATATTGATCAGCATAGATGATGCAGAGCCGCCAAAGGAACTTACATTGGATGTCACCACAAGCCAGTCATTAATACGCTCGATAGTTGCACGTGAAGCAGACTTGAGCATTGCGATCCTCATCGAGACATCCTGAGGAGTTGAAGCCATCAAGTCAAGCACCTCCGCATACTCCACACCACTTGACTCGATTATCTCACCAAATGTCTTGAAGGTCTTGCTTGTAGCATGCTTGAAATGCCCGGTATCCGTAACGACCCCTGCCATCAGGCCCAATGCCAGTCGGTGCATGATGGGAGCACCCATGCAGGTTAGTACATCATATACGATCTCCGCCACAGATGTTGCATTGCGGTGAAGGTAAAAAGCAGCATTTTCTGTAAGTGCAGTAGTTGCATGATGATCTATCACGCAGTAATTAGAAAGTTTAATGTCATTAAGCTGTGCGCTGGTAGATGTATCTACTACCACTACCAGATCATAATCTTCCGGATTTGGACTTTCTACTACATCGATCTCTAGCTTATCAACAAGAAGGGAGGCAACTCTGTTGCTACCATCTACCAGACCTACGGTCCCCCCTATTGCTTCAGAGAGTGCAAATGCACTACTTATAGCATCAGGGTCGGCATTGCGATGGCATAGATATAAGATGTTGTGATAATCCAGAAGTCTATTGTAAAAGCCAACTTCATCAACCTGCATTTCTACCTCTCATCTTTCCCAAAGAATATAGAATCTCTGAAAAGATAATCGGTGGGTTTACAAGGATTACTGTCCCTGCGTACCCATTGCCTGCTGAAGTTGTTCCTGGAGCTGGGTAAAACGCTTTGAGATGCGTTCTTCCTGACGGGACAGTGACTGAAGTCTCAATGAAAGTGTATCAAGTCTTTCTTTGAGTTTTGTTACGGTCTCTTCCTTGGTAGACTGGATCTGAAGGTCTCCTACAGCCCTGTAAACAACAGCGTCATCTGAAAGCTTTTCAAGTTCTTCAAGTGCCATTTCTGACTCTTTCTGCATAGAAGCCATCTGGTTCTTCTGCATTGCAAGAGACTGCGCTTGCTGCTGAACCTGCTGCAATTGTGCAAGCTGGTTCTGTACTTGTGGGGGTATTTCTGAACTCATTTTGGTTTCACCTGACCAATCAATAAACCTGAAATGATTTTAATGTTTCTATCACGAATAAGGTAAAACAAAAAGCAGGCATCTCATATGCCATTACAGGCATTCCTGCTGACCACACATACATCATGTGCAATCTGCACAAGACGGAGCCACGTATTTAATGTTGAACGCATGGAAATAATATCGTCAGCACTTACGCACATTACGAGAGAAGAATTCCTGACCTCCACATTTACAGAAGACCTGTCAGTTACAGTGGTCTCCAGCTCAGGCAGGATTGACCTATAGACAGCTTCGGCATCATCCATCATTATAACAGATTCTGAAAATAGCTTCAAACAGCTGCCTCCGGCACCCTGTAGCTTTTTACATTGAGTCTGAAAAGTAGTTTACCTGAATACAGGAACTCCATCCTGTCATCTTCTACACGGATACATTTAGCCATCCCATCACATTCGTCATTAGGAATGCCAAGGTAATGTGACAGCATATTTCCAAGTTCACCGTCCCCCATTAGAACAGGTTCCATGGATTTGAGGTTGGAAAATTTGTAGCCATCAGGATAGAAAATGCTCAAACGAATGGACAAAAGCTCTGCCCCATCCTCATCGTAGAATATGAGGCTTCCGGGACTTCCATGATAATCACCAACGACGACTAAATTGGTATCGTCGGAATATGACATAACGTCAGCAAGACCCATTTTACCCCGGGTCAAATACTCGCAATTAAAAAAAGATGCCAAATACTTGCACAAAGTACGAGTATTGGCAGAAGGTTTGCGAGAAGAAGTTATCAACATGACTTCTTACTCGGCTTTGACTGTTTTGATCGATGCCTGCGGCCTTTCCTTTACAAGAATCCTGTGTCCACAATAAGGACAGCGGATTCCGGTATACTCGTAGTCGATCTCGACCGGGCGCTTGCATCGAGTGCACTTGTAGTCCATATGATTACTCAACCTGCTCAGTGGCTTTCTTAACAGACCTCATTACAGTACTACCTACTGTAGTAGTTGGAAGGTATGTGCCACCTGCAAAGGTATATCCACACTTTTTACATTTCCAGATGCCGGTCCCAACTCTCTTTACAGTCAGGCGTGCACAGTTTGCACACTTGTGTGGCATGTGCATCTTTTCTTCAAGATCCGCAACCAACTTACGGTCTCTTCTTCCATAGCGTGTGCCGAATCTTCCTGCAGATCGGGACACACGTCCTTTCTTTGAGTATTTTTTTGCCATTATAATCGTCTCCTTGATGTGGATTCCTTAATAATCGAGCTTATAATGATCGGATAAATCGTCATGAACTGCTACGATGAGCATCGATCAAACTCATATGTTAAGGAGGTACTCCTCCCTTATCTTAGCGCCTATTTCACATGATTTTTCAACAGCTTTCAGGAACTTTTCCTCTGAAAGCGAGCCTGCGCCGCTCTTCTGCATGGCACAGATCGAACCATCCTGGTTGGAAACGATAGTGACCTTTGTATCACAGATCGACTCCTCGTTGTTGCTTGCATCAATGAAATACTCGCCTCCAACATTAACGAAGGTAAGTGATACAGGCATCTCACGAATAGGCATCTTCGTATCCTCTCCACGGCCTTCGCGTTCTGCCGGGATGGTTGCTGTCATGAGAGCTGCAATTGCACCAAGTGATGCTGCATCAAGCAGGTTTCCGCTGTCGTTCAAGACATGGACGTCTAAAAAGACCATCCAGACCTCTTCTCCTTCCGTAATACACAACTTGTTTAAATCAATTGCGCCTGATTCACGAATACCACGGTCGACCACGCGTGCCATTTCGATAGCTTTGGGCCTTGGAGGGCCTGCCTCGAAGTCTGGTGAAGCGATCGGGTTCAATTCCATGCTGGTGATTATAACACCCTTATCAGCAGAATCCGGGAAAGGTGTACCGACCTGAAGCTTTACACCTACAATGACCTGAGTATCGCCGTAGCAGACCTTTGCAGAGCCTTCTGCTTTGTCTATGACATTGGTCTCAAGTTTAATGTCACGCATCTCATCGAATGCACGACCATCCTCACGCTGACCCTTGAGAGCCAGGTTGAATATGAAATCTTTTTTCAGTCTTGATACAGCTTCATTGCTCATATTTCTCACCCTCTTCCTCAGTGGACTCCTCGCCCTCTGGCTCTGAAGCGACTTCTTCTTCATTTAATTCTGCTGCTTCCCCGATCTCTTCCTCGCTCACTTCAAATTCAGTGACGTCTTCTTCGAACATGGCTTCAGCTTCTTCGACCTCAACATCTTCAGCTTCTGCAACTTCGATGTCTTCGATGTCATCACTTTCTTCAACATCATCCTCTTCTTCAGCTGCTTCAGAAACTTCTTCTTCCTCGGACATGATGTCAGCCTGAAGCTCAGCATCTTCAAGGACCTCTTCCTCTTCAGCACTGCCAAACCTTTCTAAAAGAGCTGCTTTCTGTATTGCAAATATCTGCTCACAGCCTTCCCTGACCATCTCAATGCCCTTGTTGATCTCCTCAACGGTCAGATTTCCGTCCATCTGCAAGAGAGTTATCTCACCATCTTCGGTCATTGCAATAGGCAGATCAGCGTCACCATAGTTGTCCTCAGGTTTGTTAAGATCGATCACAAGCTGACCATCCACTTTACCGACAGCACAGGCAGCCACCAGTCCCTTCATAGGGATACCGGCATCCACTAATGCGAGTGTTGCAGCATTGATTGCTGCTGTTCTTGTTCCTGCATCAGCCTGAAGGACCTCTGCGAATACATCGATAACAGCAGATGGGTAAAACTGCTTCATAACAACAGGCTCGAATGCTTCTCCACTTACTTTGGATATCTCAGTGCTTCTCCTGCTTGGACCAGGACGTATACGGTCCTCAACAGAGAATGCTGCCATATTGTACCTGTATCTTACAAGCGCTTCACCTGGGCGCTGAAGCCTGCGTGGGTGAAGTTCCCTTGGGCCATAAACTGCAGCAAGAACCTTGTTATTACCCCATTCAAGATAACATGAACCATCTGCCCTTGAGAGTACGCCCATCTCAACGGTCATAGGGCGGATCTCATCAACACGCCTACCGTCAAGGCGAATCCCGTTTTCATCAATAAATTTTTCCGGTTTATCACTCATATTCAATCTCCAATTTCATCTCTTTACTCCCATATTTCAGCAGGCCTTGTTTATGCCTCATCCACTTCATCGTCGAGGAGAGCATCGACCTTACGACAGGTTTCTTCTGTAACATTGTCTTCTTTTGCGGGCAGAGTTGACCTTTCTTCCTCTATCAGCTCATCCGCATCCGACTCCGCAACCGTTTCCGGTTCATTTCTCAGGAACCTGCCCACTTTATCCGTTAAACCGGATATATGAGATTCACGTTCGATCATTTCGATAGCATCCGCCAGATGATCCATATCATCTGATCTTCCGTTGATCCAGATACGGCCGTTCTTTCCTACGAACACATCACAGTTCGACTCTTTCTTAAGGATCGATACCATGGAACCACTATGACCGATCACACGAGGGACCTTTGCAGGTACAACATCGATGATACGACCTTTTGTCAGCACTCTCGTACCAGGCTCACGCATGGTAAGTTCCACTTTCATGGACTTGCTGACATCCTTTACACGAACAATTACGCAATCCCCGATAGTCATACATCCCCTCATTTCTGAGGAATCTACGCGCTTTGGATATTCGGAAACATGAAGCAATCCGTCATAAGGAGATCCAGTTTCCATTATCCAATTCGAAGGAGTTACATCAATTACAGTACCGATTATGTAATCCTTGCGTGAAGGATAGTACTTTCCTGAAAAAGGTACAACTGAAGCTTTGTTCTTGACGTTTGCAATTCCATAGAGCAAGGAATAGACCTTGCCGTCCTTTACATATGTTCCCGGTCCGGCCATTTTCTCCTTATCAGAAAGGAGCTGTCCGGGGATTACGATTTTCCGATCCATAAATTAGCCTCTTACAAAAGTTTGGTTTCAGCATCACCTTTTGTCAGATGGTTTACAAGACCGTAAAAATCATTCTGCAATCCTGCAGGCATCTTGACCACAGCAACCCATGATCCATCATTTTCCCATCTATCCTTGAGCATAGTACCGAACTTAGCAATATCACCATATGATTTACCAGCGTATTCTGCAGGGACCTTGACCTCTACCTCTACTTCTTCAAAGCGTATTGGTATAATTGGCCTGATCGCCTTCATCACAATGTTGACCTGCTCATCGACGCTTTTCAATGGGTCAATATGAACTTTTGCTTCACCCATGGCCTTCTCTATACGTGCCGCTGGATGAGGGGTCCTTGTTTGTGGATTGATAGCGTTCTGTGCAATAATGGAAATTACCTGTTTGGTCTTTTCCTCAAGAATATGTTTCCTCTGCTCTTTAGTGAGCTGAAGTTCACCGTGTTTTATAATATGTGCTGCGATCTCGAACACATCAGTGGTCTCGAACGCATTGGAAAGATCTGACTCGGCCACATGATCTCCGGTACTGGCATCCTCAAAGATGGACTCGACTGCAAGAATATCCTCGATCTTTACGTTGCCACCTTTCTTGAATTCCAGTGCTCCATCAGGGTCTACAAGTACTTCATAATGTTTGCTGCCTTTCTTCAACCTTGCAACCAATGATTCATCAAGTGATACCATAATCTACTCCCTCCTATTTACTAAGCAATTTTTAAAATGAATTACTCTTCCGGCTGGCCCTCGGACTCTTCCTCTTTGTCGTCTTCCTTGTGTTCTTCAAGAATACGTTCCACAAAGGATGCGACCTCTTCTTCGGGACATTTTCTGAACTGGTGGTCTTCAAGAGTTACCATACCCACTTCAAGTGTGGATGCATCCAGTTTCATATCTGTTGCTCTGTAAAGTGCTTCCATACCAAGCATAACAACTTCATCCATGGTCATGTCATCGCGGTGTTTTTCCTCGAATGTTTCCATGAAGGTGTTCCTACCTGCACCAATAGCAGTTGCCTTGTACTCAAGAAGTGCACCGCTTGGATCGCTTTCAAATAACCTTGGTTTGTTGTCATCAACGCCTGCTATCAAAAGAGCAGTGCCATACGGACGAACTCCGCCATATTGGGTATAGGTCTGCTTATGGTCGCAGATCTTCTTGGAAAGGACCTCTACACCTATAGGCTCGTCATATGTGACCATATTTACCTGGGCTTCGACCCTTGCACGATCTACAAGTGCACGTGCATCTGCAACAAGGCCTGATGTTGCAACACCTATGTGCTCATCTATCTGGAAGATCTTTTCAATTGACTCTGCCTCTATCAATCTGCTTGTGATCCTCTTATCTACCAACAGAACCACACCGTCCTTTGCTTTTATGCCAGCTGCCGTAGTACCTCTCTTGACAGCCTCCCTTGCATATTCTACCTGGAAGAGCCTTCCATCAGGACTAAAAACAGTAATTGCTCTATCATAACCCATTTGTGGTGCCATTTGCATGATCTTTTATCTCCTACTATTTACTTTCGTGATGCTAAAAAACGTATGAATAGAGTTTCTGTACATTCACCTAGTTCACTTATAACTTATTTAAATTATTCTATAAATGGATGTTCATGGTTTTTCTTCAGGACTATATACCGTACACCCTTCTAAATACTTATTTGTTGCTCCATGAACAGTACCTGATATACCCAGAACATGGATAATAACAGGATTCCCATTAACTGAGCTCACTGAAGCAAGAACTGCACGTGTCATATCAACTCTTTCCCGGAGGCAACGTACGACGCCCCTGGAATCCTCAAAATCAAGTAATCTTATATCACATTCACTTGAACCCTGATCACCGATAAGCGACCCTGCACACGAAAATATCTCGCGAAGAAGGTCACTCCGATCCACACCAGCCCCACCTATAAGTTCAAAGGCAAAGTACCTTTTATTAGTACGCTGTGTCGGAGGAAGTATCTTCATTAATCCTCACCATCCATGCCAGAAAGATCATCCTCAAGGATCTCCACACCTTCACATATGAAATTAGTACCACGGCGAAATCTTCTTATGATGTCTGCCGGAGTCTCACTCAAAGCCATTAAGGCCTCATCGCGTTCCATTCCAAAAAGTGTTGCCAGGGCCATCATCTCTCGCGGAGCACGCAGACCATAGGAGAATGATGCATTATTCGTAAGCAAAAACGGAACATCATATTTCCTTGTAAGTGCCAGGATCTCCCTGAAATGGGAAAGACTGTGCACACGCCGACCTCCGCATAACATTATCAGAGAAGCCATATCAAATGCAATTGCGACATTATTATCACTTGCGGACTTTGCAAGCACATGGTTCAATCCGCATCCTTTTGGAGTGCCGGGATGCAAAAGTATATCCACATTCGGATTTTCCACAGCTGCACGATTTATGCCCTCATCGCCGCCATGTACAGCAAGTATCTCCATTTTTTTGCGATATTTTCCCACAAGTCCATGGAGCTTTGAAGGATTAGAAGAGACCAGTTCGACTCCTCGTAATATCTCAAACCCGTTGTCAGAACTACCTTTTGAAAGAGAGTCCGAATTCGAATGATTAGTTAGTGCAATGCCACCAAAACCCAGATGTTTTGCCATTGCAACCATTTCTTCCTGCGTACTTTTGCCATCTGGTGCACAATGAACACAAAGGTCATAGAACACAGGATCAGCCAAATAATTCCTCCACAATATATCCGGCCTGCTGGCGGTCCTTTGGATATGTTTCTATCTTCAACTTCACGATTATCGCATCAGAAGAAGAGGAAAGTTTGACCTTACCATTATATGCCGCCTGCTTATCGAACCTTAAGTGAAACATCTGGTCCTCATCCAGCCTGTCAGGCATCTCACTTCTAAGTAGTCCCACGTCATCAGGAGACATATTACTACGAACAAATGTTGCAAAAGCACGTGTGTCAGGTTTTCGTTTGATGGTCGTGCTTAAAAGTGAAATCGGGTTACCATGGTAACCTTCTATATTCAGTACCTCAACATACTTCCCAGTATCAGTACACTTGCCTTTATCAAATGAATTTAATAAAAAGAGGT